>NZ_CP092418.1:300000-545000 GCF_023716485.1 Microbulbifer variabilis | reverse complement strand
CCCAAGGCATCTTTCACCGGCTTACCTGAAGGCGCCATACCTGCATCCACTAGTATGTTGATCAGACTCTGCTCACCAAAATCTTTTGGAAGTGCAGATGAGGGTAGGCCATCGAGGCGAAGTTGTTCCAAATCACTGGCGGATAAATCTGCAATATCCCCTGAGAAGAGCGCCCGAGAAATACGCTCAGCTGCAGCCAACCCCTCTTCACCATGTACTAGACGGGTTACTTCTCGAGACAAAATACTCTGAGCCTCGGGCTTACCGGCTCGCTCACCATCAGCCTGCTCAATGGCTTCAATTTCATCGACACTCAAAAAGGTGAAGTAACGCAGGAATTTATAGACATCCGCATCGGCGGTATTCAGCCAGAATTGGTAAAAGGCATAGGGGCTAGTACGTTTGGGGTCAAGCCAGATAGTACCGCTTTCCGTTTTACCAAACTTGGTACCATCCGCCTTGGTCACTAATGGCAAGGTCAAACCATAAACTTTACCGCGGTGCTGGCGACGGGTCAGATCAACACCGCCGGTAATATTACCCCACTGGTCGGAACCGCCGATCTGCAACGTGCAACTATTGCGTTTGTACAGTTCGGAAAAATCCATGGACTGCAGCAACATATAGGAAAATTCAGTAAAGGAGATACCTTCTCCCTCCCTCTGAATGCGCTGCTTAACCGACTCTTTATTCACCATATTATTGACTGAGAAATGTTTTCCCACGTCACGTAGAAAGTCGAGCACGTTCAACTCACGTGTCCAGTCCAGATTATTCGCTACCAGTGCGCTGTTTTCACCACAGTCAAAATCGATAAACTGAGAAACTTGGTTCTTCAACTTCTCAACCCAGCCGGCAACCACATCCGGGGTATTCAGACTGCGCTCTTGGGCTTTAAAAGACGGATCCCCGATTAATCCGGTAGCACCGCCCACCAAAGCAATCGGTTGGTGACCTGCCGCCTGAAACCTCTTCAAAGTCAACAACGGTACTAGACTGCCTATATGAAGGGAGTCTGCGGTGGGATCAAAGCCACAATAAAGGGTTCGGCTCTCAGACAAATGCTGCGTAAGTTCGCCGTCACCAGTCGCCTGATTGATTAATCCGCGACGGTCCAAGTCTTCAAGCAGTGTCATGTCGACCCCAGCCATGCTTTCCCCTCATATTTAGGCTTGAAAATAGCGCCACCGGGCGGCGGCAAAATGCGCTGCAACATTACCGAACTTTTTGGCAAATACAAGCGGGCCTTATAGCCCCACTGAAATGATGAAATAAGTGCTGAGGAACTAATTCATGGAGATATGGGTCAATTACCCAGTGAACCCAGGCGGCTTTTTTGCTATAAAGTCTCTTCAATGCCTGTTTTTTAAACACTCATTACTCCAAGCGCAGATAACAACCACAGCCGGCGCCGCCCGTTAATACCATGCAGAATCATCGCAAACCGACATCCCGTGTCCGTATAGGCGCCTTGCCCAAACATTTTCCCCGCGTACATGCGCTCACGGCTAGTGCCGCGGCCTGTGTGCTGGTGTTGGCAGTTTTTATTCCAACGCCGGAAGTGGAAGCCAAGCGTATGCCGCTTCCCGTCAATTTATCTTCAACTGAAGAGACCGTGACCGATCAGCAACCCGTGCATGTTGAGAAAGTTGCTCCCGAGCAAGGTATTGCATTAGCCACAGCGGCTGTGGCTAAAGTACAGTCATTAAGCTTGACCGTACGTAATGGTGACACTCTATCCGATCTGTTTAAGCGCGCCAAAGTAAGCGCCGGAGAGATGTATCAGCTACTGGGTAGTGGCAAAGAAGCGAAAAAATTAGCGCGACTTAATCCTGGCGAAGAATTGACCTTTACAGTCAATGCGGATGGAAAATTGCAGGGTTTAGCGCTGCAAAAAGACCAACTCAGCCAGGTCAGATTTACCCGCGATGCGGAAAGCAGGTTCCAACACGATTTAGTCCAGCGTGAACCCGACAGCCATCCAGCTTATCGCCAGGGACAAATTGATAGCTCATTATTTGTTGCCGGTAGTGATGCCGGTTTGAGCGATAGCCTGATCATGGAAATGGCCGATGTCTTCAGCTCGGATATCGATTTCGCACTGGATATTCGCAAAGGCGACAGTTTCAGTGTGATGTTTGAAGAAAAATTCCTCGACGGAGAGAAAATCGGCAATGGTCCTATTCTCGCCGTCAGCTTTACCAATCAGGGAAATACTTACAGCGCAGTTCGCTATGTCGATAGTAGTGGCGATGCCAATTACTTCACACCTGAAGGTAAAAGCATGCGCAAGGCGTTTATTCGCACGCCATTGGATATAGTGCGTATCAGCTCACACTTTAATCCTCGCCGTCTACATCCAGTGTTCAAGTCGCGTCGTCCTCACAACGGTACCGATTATGCTGCTCCGCGCGGCACTCCAGTTTACTCAACGGGCGACGGCCGAGTCATTGCATCCGGCTACAGTAAGCCCAATGGCAACTATGTGTTTATTCAGCATGGCGAACGCTACGTTACCCGCTATTTGCACCTAACAAAGCGTAAAGTGAAGAGAGGCCAACGAGTAAAACAGCGCCAGGTTATTGGCACTGTCGGCTCTACTGGCTATGCCACCGGCCCTCACCTGCACTATGAATTCCTGGTGGACGGCAGACACCGCAACCCGGCCACGATCGTGCGTAAACTGCCCAAGGCCAAGTCTGTGCCCTCAGCGGAAATGACGCGCTTTAAAAACCAAACCCAACCGCTGCTGGCTAAGCTGGAAAATTATCAGGGCCCCGCCCTGGCAAAACTCGAAGACGACAACTAAACAAGCACTATTTTTATGTCCGATCTTTTTATCGGCCTGATGTCCGGTACCAGCGTCGATGCTATCGACGCGGTACTGGTCGACTTTGGCGGCGAAGAGAAAATCAAGCCGCGCATCCTGGCAGCTCTAAGCCACCCTATCCACCCTTCATTGCGCAGTGCCATCCTCGCTCTATGCTCTCCAGGTCCCTCAGAATTAGACCGTGCGGGACAGCTGGATCGACAGCTCGGCCAAGTATTTGCCGAGGCTACGAATACCCTATTAGCTCGTGCCGGTATAGAACCGAGCGATGTCACCGCAGTCGGCAGCCACGGACAAACTGTCAGGCACCGGCCACCCGGCACCGTTAGCTCCCCCTTTACCCTACAGTTGGGCGACCCCAACACCATTGCGGCACTGACGGGTATCAGCACTATCGCAGATTTTCGTCGACGCGATATGGCCCTGGGAGGCCAAGGGGCACCATTGATGCCCGCCTTCCACCGCGCCGCATTCAAAACCGAAGGCAACCGTGCCGTTGTCAATATTGGCGGCATGGCCAATATCACCGAGCTGAAAGCCGATGGCAGCATTTGTGGTTACGATACTGGCCCCGGCAATGCCCTACTGGATTACTGGGTAGGTCTGCACAAAAAACAACCTTTCGATCGGGACGGCGGCTGGGCAGCCAGCGGACGCGTAAGTCCCGAGTTGCTCAATCGTTTGATGTCAGCCCCCTACTTTTCCGCTGAGCCTCCCAAGAGCACTGGGCGTGAAACTTTCAATGCCAACTGGCTAGAACAGGCCCTGGCTGGGCTAGAGCTAGCTCCCGCAGACGTACAGGCAACTCTATCGGAAGTTACCGCTGCGAGTATTGCTGAAGCCGTGCATTCATTTGCTGATGGTGGAGAGTTGCTAATATGCGGTGGCGGGGCCAGGAATAAGGATTTGTTATCCAGGTTGCAGAGGCGGTTGCCCACTTGGTCGATTGCCGATACCGGCACCTATGGTATTGATGCCGATTGGCTTGAGGCAGTGGGCTTTGCCTGGCTGGCACGGCAGACATTACTCGGCCTGCCCGGTAATTGCCCCGGTGTGACCGGAGCAAAAAAAGAAGCCGTGCTAGGGGCTATCTATCCCCCTTAAGCGGCTAGCTGACGAGCGGCTCAGATTGAGAAAGATGAGCCGCAGCCACAGGTCGAAGAGGCATTGGGGTTTTGCACCACAAATCGGGAACCAGCCAGCCCCTCCTCGTAGTCCACATTGGCACCCACTAAATAGGGGTAGCTCATCGCATCAACCAGTACCTGGATACCATCCTTTTCGATAATGGCATCGTCTTCGGCAACCAGTTCATCGAAGGTAAAACCGTACTGGAATCCAGAGCAGCCGCCACCGGTTACAAAGACCCTGAGCTTTAATTCCGGGTTGCCCTCCTCTTCCAACAGGCTCTTGACCTTAGCCACCGCTTTATCGGTGACCACTAGTGGTGCAGGAGAAAAGGATACAGCTTCTGACATAAGTCTCTCTCAACTCATCGGGACGTTCGCAGCTCGTATAAAAACCATACTGAGCACAGCCTCGGGGGCGTCATCTTGCTTAAACCCAGCAAATCAGTCAAGTATTTGGCACAACAGACCCCAGCATCAGTGAGAACTGGGGCAGTAATTTAAGGTTTAGTTTATGAGGCTTCTATCACCGTCTCGTCTTCGGAATACCCAATCATAGGGGGCTCACCCGCAGAACTGAGGTCGGCATTGGAAACCAAGGCGCCATTGACCTGGGCACCTTTCATCATCTCAATCAACTTGTAGTGTACATTGCCCTCTACCATCGCCTTGGATGCCAACTCCAAATGGCGGGCAGCAAATACATCTCCACTCACATTACCATTGATGACCACCTGGGGCACGCGGATTTCTCCCTCTATAACGCCACCCTCGACAATCTGCAAGCGGGCATCGCTGTCGCTATGAGCGGAAACATTGCCCTTTACTTTGCCCTCGATTACCAGGTTACCGCGAAAGTGTATATCGCCGGTGACTTCCGTCTGGCGCGCGATCAGAGTGGTATGGTTACTACCAGTGCTGGCCATAGTTACGTGCTTCTCTTTTTTTCTTAACATAATCCCTAAAACCTCATGCCTTTGGCATCAATGCTAGCTTTTCTGTACCAACCAGCCGTAGCGCTGTTCAATATTGAAACCCGTGCGCCCACTGGATTTGAGCGACAGCTCCACACCCTCTGGAATAAATCCTTCCGGTAGGCTCAACTCACCCTCAATGTTCTGAAAATATTTAAAACGCAGCGGTATAGACTCTGTATCCACCTGCTCCGATAAGTCTTTGAGGGCGTAGCGCATTGGCTCACCATCTTGACGACCCACAACTGTAAAAGTGGCAGCCCCCTTGATTACATTGCGGCGCGCTGCCGACTGCTGCACTTGCAGCTTGTACTGATAGCTGCGCGCATCAGCAGTCTGGGAGAGAATAAAACGTCCAATTGAAACCCCTTCCCCTCCTTCTGCTGGCGCCATGACCCCTCGATAAAAAGAGATTTCCTGCTTCAGCTCGGCAATCTGACTCTCTTTCTGTACCAACTCAGTTCGCACCGCTTCACTGGCCTGCTCACCGATTACCAAAGACTGCTCGGCGGTAGCTGCACGCAGGCGCAACGCTTCATTCTCGCTATTAAGCGCCTCAAGTTTCTCCAGCACCCGGGTGTACTCCAGAGTCTTTTCATCGAGGTTTTTACGTAGATGGTATTGGCCCGCAAAATAAGAGCCAGCAGCGGTGACCAAAACCAACAAGGTGACTCCACCTACCGCAATCACGCCAGAGAAGGGGCGATGAGGCACCACTTTCATACGGTACTGCTTGCTGCCTTTCACTTTGAGCTCCATAAAATTCGCTGGGGCCAAACCGGAGTTGCCGGTTGTCGTAATTTTTTGATTTTAAGGCAGCAGCGCAGGGCTCTCCAAGCCCAACGTCTCAGTTAAGCCAAACATAATGTTCATATTTTGGACCGCCTGAGCCGAGGCACCCTTGGCAAGATTGTCGATCACCGACATTACCACCAGGGTATCCCGATCCTGAGGCTGCATCACGGAAATCCTGCACATATTTGTTCCGCGCACACTACGGGTTTGAGGGTGACTTCCAGCCGGCAATACATCCACAAAGGGCTCATCTTTGTAGCGCTGCTCAAATAGCATCTGCAATTCACTTGGCGACAGGCTCGCTGAGGAGCTGGTTTTAGCAAAAAGTGTGGCGTGGATGCCCCTGACCATAGGAAGTAGGTGCGGCACAAATGTCACCTTTACTGGGTTGGCACCGAGTGGTTGTATATTCCGCAGCCCCTGCTCAATCTCTGGTAAATGGCGATGGCCCGCAGCGGAGTAGGCACGGAAATTATCGCTATTTTCCGCCAGAATTAGATCGGTCTTGGCCTGACGCCCGGCACCACTAGCACCACTGGCCGCACTGGCAATCAGTTCTGATGGTTCCACTACCCCCGCTTCCACTAGAGGGATCCAGCCCAACTGAATCGCAGTGGGATAGCAACCGGGACAAGCCACCAGTTGCGCAGCTGCAATATCGGCGCGGTTGACTTCGGGTAACCCGTAAACCGCCTCCTTGGCCAAGGCCGGAGCTGCGTGCTGTTGACCGTACCAGGCTTCCCAGGAGGGAATATCCTTGAGACGAAAATCAGCGGAGAGGTCGACCACCCGCACGCCGCGTTCAATCAGCGCCGGCACCTGCGCTTGTGCAACTCCATGGGGAGTCGCAAAAAATACAAGATCACAGCTAGCCAGCTGCTCAACATTCGGTTCACAAAAAGCCAGGTCATAATGACCACGCAGACTGGGAAATAATTCTGCGACAGGTGTGCCCTTCAGGGATCGTGAGGTGATTGCGGTTACCTTTACCTGAGGATGTGTCGCCAAAATCCGCAGCAGTTCCACTCCCGTGTAGCCGGTGCCTCCGACAATTGCTACCTTAATCACCTTGCAAAACTCTCCCGATAAATTCGTCAATTGAGACGATAATCATAAAATCAGCCAAGCACTCTAACACAAGCCCCGGACCTTGAAGGATGTGCGGTGTCACAGCGCCCCAGGATTTCACTTAAAAGCACCCTGAGCCGTTACTTACCAAAGACAAACGGCCTGGAACAGATCCGCCTGCAACTCTCTGCCCGGGAAGCCCTGGCACCACTGCTTGGCATGGCTTTGATTACCGGAGCACTCGCCGGTGGAGTCACAGTGTTATTCCGTTTTGCTATGGAGTGGCCGACAACTTTTTTTCTTTCAGTCCCCCAAAATTATGAGTCGTTGCCGCCACAGTGGCGGTTTGCCCTACCGATAATCGGCTCTCTACTCATCGGGGTTATTTACCTGGCGCTCAGTCCCAAGCGCTACGACGTCGGTGTAGTGCATGTGCTCGACCGTCTCTATAACCACCAGGGCAATATGCCGATATCCAACGCAATACTGCAATTTTTCGCCGGTGCCATCGCCCTAATTAGCGGGCATTCGGTCGGGCGAGAAGGCCCAGCCGTACATCTGGGTGCCGCCAGCGGTAGCTGGTTAGCCCGTACACTGCGACTACCCAATAATTCTGCGCGCAACCTGCTCGGCTGTGGTGTTGCCGCCGCGATTGCCGCTTCTTTCAACACCCCCCTGGCCGGTGTGGTATTCGCTATGGAAGTGGTAATGCTGGAATATTCCGTGGCCGGTTTTTTACCGGTTATGTTGGCGGCGGTAACTGGGAGCGCAATCACCCAGCTCACTTTTGGGCGCGAACCAGACTTTAATGTGCCGGCAATCCATCTCAACTCCCTGGCCGAATTGCCAATTTTATTTTTGTGTGCACTGGCTATCGGCTTTCTGGCTGCACTTTTCATACTGGCCCACCGCAAACTCACCAAGCAGAATAATCGATCCCCACTATTGCGTTTTTTAGTGGTCGGACTGGTGACAGGCACCATCGGAATCTGGGTCCCAGAAATTCTCGGTGGGGGCTACGACACATTGCAAATGGCCATGCTGGGAGAGTTGGGCGTAAACACTTTGGTGGTTATTGTTGCGGCCAAGCTGGTTGCCACCGCTCTGGGGTCCGGGTTGGGTATTCCCGGAGGCGTAATTGGACCCAGCCTGATCCTCGGTGCCTGTCTCGGTGGCATCGCCGGCGGCCTTGCCAATATGTGGCTGGGTGAGCACACCGCGAGCCCTGGCTTTTACGCCATGGTGGGTATGGCAGCAATGATGGCTGCCATGCTCAACGCACCCCTCGCCGCCCTACTCGCTATTCTCGAATTGACCTACAACCCCAATGTGCTGTTCCCAGGCATGATGATGATCGTGGTGGCCACCTTGATCAGTCGACAATTTTTCGGCACCCAGGGAATTTACCTGGAGACACTGCGTGCATTAGACAAGGCCGGTACCCCAACCTGGCGTCAGCAGATGCTCAGTGGTGTGGGTGTTGCAAGTCAAATGGATCGGCGTTTTATTGTTGCTCAACAGGAAATTACTGTAGAGCAGGCACAGAGTTACATCGCACAACACCCCCAATGGATATTGATCGACCTATCTAATGAAAAACCGCCTGAACTCTTACGCGCCGCTGACTTGGCTACATTCCTCCAGGGCAGTGGAGAGGAGGGAAGTGAAGAGTCTCTTGTTGAGCACGAACAAAAAATCGGGGAAAAAGCAGCAACTATTGATTTGTTAAAAATTCCCGGTGAGCGCAAACAAATGGCGGAATTAAATTGGCGGGCAACTATGTTGGAGGCCCAGCAGGAACTGAAAAAAACCGGTGCTGACGCTCTCTACATCAGCCGCCATCAGAGCGGTTCTCTGGACAATCGCATCGCGGGCATTATTCTGCCGCTACAGATCGATAACTTTTACCGGAAATAATCGTTTCCGTTTTTATTTTTGAGGGGATATTCCATGTTGTGGATCAAGGCTTTTCACATTATTGCCATGGTATGTTGGTTTGCCGCGCTGTTTTATTTACCGCGTCTTTTCGTCTACCACGTAGATGCTACCGACGCCCTTAGCCGCGATCGTTTCTGCATCATGGAACGGCGACTGTATCGGGGGATCGCCATTCCGGCCATGCTCGCCACCGTCGGCCTGGGTATTTGGCTGTACAGCTTGAATCCCAGCTACTACACCTCAGCCGGCTGGATGCACGCGAAACTCACCTTCGTTGTATTGCTCCTGGCCTATCATCATATGTGTGGCGCCTACGTTCGTAAGTTCGCCCAGGGCACCAATACCCGCAGCGGGCGTTACTTCCGTATCTTTAATGAGGTTCCAACAGTGGCTCTATTCGCCATTGTAATTTTGGCCGTTGTGAAGCCATTTTAATTTGGCGCAAAATCATTCTTTATGTGGGGCTTACAGGAACTAAAATTAGGCGCACAGCAATTGGCAGTCATGTAGATCTTTTATGGATACACCGCAGCCCATTATTTTGACCGTCACCCACCACGACCCCAGTGGCAGCGCAGGAATAGGCGCAGATACAGAAACGGCCGTCAGTTTGGGCTGCCATGCAGCCTCCGTCGTCTCCGCCATCAGCGTCTGCAATACCGGGGAACTGCTCGGCGTAGCGCCAGTGGATGACAGCCTTTTAATTGAGCAGGCCCGCACGGTCCTTGAAGATATGCCGATAGCGGCTATCAAGGTTGGTTATCTCGGTTCGGTGGAAAATGTGCGGGCATTGCACAGCGTGCTGCGCGACTACCCGGACGTTCCAGTCATTATCGACCCAGATGCCACCCTGGCCGATAAAGAAAGTGTACTGGCCCCACCTCTTTGGGAGGCCATGACCTCTCTGTTATTGCCCTATGCCACCATGGTCTGCCCCAACCGCCGTGAGGCGCGCGCCATGGCAGTAGAGGCCGACACCCATGATGCTATGGCCCAGGAATTGTTGGAAAGCGGTTGTCGCTACCTGCTACTCACCGGAGTACCGCATGAGCAACAACTGCAGAATCGCCTCTACGATGAACGCGGCCTGATCCGTGAATTCCACTGGGAGCGGTTGCCGCCTGCAGCCTATGGGGTCTGCGGCACCCTCGCCACCGCTATCGCCTGTCATATCGCCCACGGCCTGACCATCACCGAGACAGTGAGCCGCAGCCAGCAATACGCTTGGAGCGCCATCCGCGACAGCCGTCGTCTGGGGATGGGACGGCCGATTCCCAACCGCTTATTCTGGTGTGAGCGCTAGGGCACTCCTCTCCTCATTGCACAATAGGATCCGCACCGACACTAAGGTCGGTGCGACTTACCAGCCAGCCTCCCCTACTGCGCCCTGACTCTTCACGCATTGTCCTTAGAGCCTCACACCCTGATAATGGCCGCTGATTCTTGGCCTTTTTCGTAATTTCTGAATGAATTCTATGAGTAAATCCGAGCAGCTCTTTGCTGAAGCCCAGCAATTCATCCCCGGCGGCGTTAACTCACCGGTGCGCGCTTTCCGCGCTGTGGGCGGCACCCCTCTGTTTATCCGTCGCGCCGAAGGCGCCTACCTCTTCGATGCGGACGATAAGCGTTATATCGACTATGTACAGTCCTGGGGCCCGATGGTGTTGGGTCATGCGCACCCGGAAGTGATTGAAGCGGTTGTGGAGCAGGCCCAGTCAGGCCTCAGCTTCGGTGCCCCCACCGAGCTGGAAACCGAGCTTGCCGAGGAGCTCTGCCGCCTGTGGCCCAATATGGACCTAGTGCGCTTCGTCAACTCCGGTACCGAAGCCACCATGAGCGCTATCCGCCTCGCTCGCGGCTTCACCGGGCGCGATAAAATTGTGAAGTTTGAGGGCTGCTACCACGGTCATTCCGACTCACTACTGGTCAAAGCCGGCTCTGGAGCCCTAACCATGGGCGTGCCCTCCTCTCCCGGTGTTCCTGCCGCCCTGGCCGACCACACGATTACCCTGAGCTATAACGATGCTGACGGCGTGCGCGCCTGCTTCGATGAAATTGGCGACCAAATTGCCTGTATTATCGTAGAACCCGTTGCCGGCAATATGAACTGTATTCCTCCAGTCCCCGGTTTCCTTGAGACATTGCGCGAAGTCTGCGACCAGCACGGCGCCCTGCTGATTCTCGACGAAGTAATGACGGGCTTCCGTGTAAGCCTTACCGGAGCCCAGGGCCACTTCGGTATCGAGGCGGACCTGACCACCCTAGGTAAGGTTATCGGCGGAGGCATGCCGGTAGGCGCCTTCGGTGGAAAACGCGAAATTATGGAGCAAATCGCCCCCCTGGGACCGGTTTATCAGGCCGGCACTTTATCCGGCAATCCCGTGGCCATGGTTGCGGGCCTCGAAACTTTACGTTTAGTGGAGGAAGCCGGCTTCTATGAGCCTTTAGTAGCCAGAACAGATCGTCTGGTAGAAGGTATCTTGGCCGCAGGTAAAAAGGCCGGTATTCCCATCACCGCCAATAAAGCCGGCAGTATGTTCGGATTCTTCTTTACCGAAGAACCCCAAGTCACCAATTACCAGCAGGTAATGGCCTGTAATAACGAGCGCTTTAATCAATTCTTCCACGGAATGCTTGAGGAAGGCGTATACCTGGCACCCGCTTCCTATGAGGCCGGGTTTATGTCCGCCGCCCATAGCGACGAGGATATCGAAGAGACTATCGCTGCCGCAGAACGCGTCTTCGCCCGGCTCGACTAGCCCTTCTCTCTCAGGCATCCATCGCAGGGTGGGTGCCTGTACCCTCTCCCAGTATCACAACGACCCCCAAGCACTGTAGATCAACGCTTTGTCGCAGAAACGTTGTTCTTTTGTTATTAGTGATCAAAAATGTATACAAAATTAAAAAGGTATACATTTTGAGAAGCTTGCTTTCCGATACTAGCCTGTCCACGATCAGCGCTGGCTTTATCGCCGTGCTGGTCGCCGTAACTAGCTCCGCAGCCATTGTGTTTGAAGCAGCCCGTACAGCCGGCGCAGACGAAGCGATGATTGCTTCCTGGATCGGCGCTTTGGGGTTGGGGATGGGGCTCTCCGGTATCATCTTCTCCTGGTATTATCGCGCACCGATTGTTACCGCATGGTCGACTCCCGGCGCAGCATTACTAGCAACCAGTCTCAGCGGTATCCCAATTGCCGAAGCCATCGGTGCATTTTTTTTCAGCGCTATGCTGACCCTTGTAGTAGGCCTCTCCGGAGCCTTCGAACGAGTAGCCAGGCTAGTACCCGGCCCAATTGCCGGCGCCATGCTGGCGGGCATATTGCTCCAGTTCGGCCTCGCTACTTTAACCTCATTGCAATCCCAGCCTGTACTAGTGGGTGCCATGTTGTTGGCCTATTTCATCGGGCGGCGCTGGATACCCCGTTACGCCATTATTTTGGTACTCGCTTGTGGGGTGGCTGTCTGCTGGAAACTGCAATTGTTCGCACCTGACCAGATTCACTGGCAGGCTGCGAAGCCCATTTGGGTTACACCGGAATTCAAACTCTCAACTCTAATCAGCGTCGGCATCCCATTGTTTATCGTCACAATGACTTCTCAATATCTCCCAGGGGCTGCAACCCTGGCCGCCAGTGGTTATCAGCGAGTGCCAGTTTCTCCACTGATCAGCGGAACAGGATTAACCAACCTGCTTCTCACTCCTTTCGGCGGCTTCACCCTGACCCTGGCGTCGATTACCGGGGCAATTTGTACCGGACCCGAAGCACACCCCAACCCAGACAAACGCTATACGGCTGGGATTGCCGCGGGCTTCTTCTATCTTCTGGTAGGATTATCCGGCGCCACCGTAGTGGCATTATTCAGTAATTTCCCCAAGGCACTCATAGCCGGCCTGGCTGGCTTGGCGCTGCTTGGGACACTAGGCAACTGCCTAGCGAGTGCTACCGCAGATACAGAAAACCGTGAGGCGGCGCTAATCACCTTTCTTGTCAGCGCTTCAGGCATCAGCTTCTTGGGCATAGGCGCTGCTTTTTGGGGCCTGGTCGGCGGACTGGGCTGTTATTGGTTTTTCAAACAGGATAATAAATAAAGGGCCAATGAACCTTTACGAGAAAATCAAAGCCGATTTACAGCGGGGACGTTTTCCAGCAGGCCAGGCATTGAAGCAGGCTGAATTGGCCGAGCTCTACGAGGTCAGTCGTATTCCCATAAGGGACGCCTTGCAGCGGTTGAAAAATGAAGGCTGGCTATCGCCCCATGGCAAGCGGGGTGTCGCTGTACCCGAGTTCGATCCGTTGGAAGTAGAAGATCTGTACCTGATGCGTATGCGCCTGGAACCTCTAATACAGACCCTTGCGCAAAAAAAACTCACCGGGGAAATTCTTGGTCGGGCACGAGACATTCTCGATACCATGGAGGGGAACCCCAACCTCTCAGCCGAGCAGATCGGCAGTCTTAACTGGCAATTTCACGCCACTATCTACCTCGCCGCAGAGCGCCCCACCCTTTTCGCTACTGTGGAGCAGCTGCACAGACAATGTGAGCGCTATATTGGTTACCAATCCTGTAGCCTGGACTACCAAAACACCAGCCAGAAAGAGCATTACGCAATTCTCGAGGCCCTACAACAAAAGAAGGAACAGGAAGCGGCAGCCCTGCTAGCCACGCATATCGAAACCGCCGGCAAGCAATTGGTGTCCTTTCTTCACACCACGCCAAACAGCCTCTAAAGCAAGTTGAGGGAAATCACCGGTGGCGGCAATTTGATATGATGGCCGCCAATTGCGGTCGCGGGATTGCTGCGGCCTTATCGATAGCCGGAGTAATTCCCTATGAGTCAAAATCTCGGCCGCGGAGCCTACCCCAACACTCGCTTGCGCCGCCTGCGCGCGCAGGATTTTTCCCGTCGACTGGTGAGGGAGAATCAGCTCAGCTGCGACGACCTGATCCTGCCCCTGTTTGTCATCGAGGGGCGCAGCGAAACTCAGAGGGTGGCTTCGATGCCCGGTGTCGAGCGCCTCAGTGTGGACCTGTTGGCCAATAAGGCCAAGTCTCTGCAACAGCTCGGTATTCCCGCCGTCGCGCTGTTTCCCGTAGTGGACCCCTCGGTAAAATCCGACTGCGCCAGCGCTGCCCACGATGCCAATGGCCTGGCCCAACGTGCCGTGCGGGAATTGAAGAATGCCGTGCCGGAGTTAGGGGTTATTACCGATGTGGCCCTGGACCCGTTCACCAGCCACGGTCAGGATGGCTTGATGGATCACAGCGGCTATATCGTCAATGATGAGACGGTTGAGGTACTGGTACAGCAGGCACTGTCCCACGCCGCAGCTGGGGCGGATATGGTAGCGCCGTCAGACATGATGGACGGCCGTATCGGCGCTATTCGTACAGCACTTGAAGGCGCCGGGCACAGCAATACCCTGATCATGTCCTATGCTGCCAAATACGCCTCCGCCTACTACGGCCCCTTCCGCGATGCTGTCGGCTCCGCCGGTAACCTCAAGGGAGGCAGTAAAGCCAGTTACCAGATGGACCCCGCCAATTCCGATGAAGCCTTACACGAGTGTGCCCTAGATCTACAAGAAGGGGCGGATATGGTGATGGTGAAGCCCGGTATGCCCTATTTGGATATCGTGCGCCGGGTGAAAGAAGAGCTGCGAGTACCCACTTTTGCCTACCAGGTAAGCGGCGAGTACGCCATGCACTGCGCCGCGTTTGAAAATGGCTGGCTGCAGCGCGAGGCGGTAATTCTCGAGTCCCTATTGGCGTTTAAGCGCGCGGGCGCCGACGGAATCCTCACCTATTTTGCCGAGGAGGCCGCACAGCTACTGCAGGGCTGAACCCTTGTAAATTTTGCGCGGCCTGCGCCGCGCCACCGGTTCAGGGCCATTGGTCTTCCAGCGCGGGGCCCACCGGCTGGGCCTCCTCAACGGGGACACCTCGGTAGTCCACCTCTGTGGACTGTCCGCGAGGGAGCTCCAAAGGCTCCAGACTAGAATCCCCACCCAATGTCTCGGCATCATCACGGCGCAACTGCTCTCGCATTTGATGGCGGCGCTCACTTTCATATTGGCGCCGCTCTGTATCATTGCCCCAACCCGGTGTCATCTGTTCCCTTGGAGCCGCCTCGGAGCGCTCATTGCCAAACAGGTTGCGGAACCAGCGCCAGCGGTCGCGCCCGCGACATTCAGGCGCAGGTTGCAAGTGGGTTTCGTAGGAGAAGGGAATCTCATAGCCGCCCCGACAGTAATCCGGGTCCATAAACTGCCCGCGCGCATTCACCTCTTTGAACTCAACACCCCGCGGTGCCTCGACAGGACCATGCTGATGGGGCAACTTGCGCATGATTTCAGTCCAGATCGGCAGAGCTCCGGTAGAACCGGTTAGGCGGGTGCGTACATTGTCATCGCGCCCGAGCCACACCACGGCGGTAACCTCAGGGGAAAACCCTGCAAACCAGCTGTCGCGGTTATTGTTGGTAGTACCCGTCTTACCGGCAAAGGGCACACTACTGGGCAGACGCTTGGCCGACCTGCGCCCGGTGCCTTCGCGCATCGCCTGCTCCAGCCCCCAGCGCAACAAGTAGGCGGGCACCGGATCGACACCACGATTAGTGCGCGGGCGGAAGTGCTGTACCCGCCCTCCCTGTGCATCGGATACAGCCATCAAAGTGCGCGGTTGCACCGTCTCGCCATTATTGGCGATAGTCTGATACATGCCCGCTACCTCAAATGGCGTCATCTCCACTGCGCCTAACAACATTGCAGGTACATGCGGCAGACTGGTATCTACACCCAGGCGTCGAATAGTCTGACGCACATTCTGCAGCCCCAGATCGAGCCCCAGATGGGCAGTAGCCAGATTGTAAGACTTGGCCAAGGCGACATAGAGAGGCACCTGACCGTGGGCGAGCTTATCGAAGTTCTGCGGCATCCATACATCGCCATCGGCTTCCTCAATTCGCACTGGCGCATCGTCGATCAAGGTAGCCAGGTTGTACTCTTCGGGACGCTCCAAGGCAGTTAAGAAAACCGCCGGTTTGATCAAAGAACCCACCTGGCGGCGCGCCTCCAGGGCTCGATTAAAGCCGGGATAATCCGGGTCGCGGTCTCCCACCATGGCCAACACATTACCCGTGTTGTTATCTAGCAATACCGTGGCAGCCTGAAGAGTATTCGCCTTAATTTTGCGATCTTTCTCCAACTTCTGTACGCCTTGACTGATGGACTCTTCCGCGAGTTTCTGCACCGACGGCGCAAGGGTTGTATAAACCCGCAAACCGGTGGTGCGCAGCTCCTCGTAGGAGTAATAAGGACGCAGCTCTGAGAGCAGGCGCTCGGTAAAGGCCGGGTAGGGATTCTGTGCGGTTACACCGCCTTTCACCACACCCAGTGGTTTGGCGGAGTAGTGCTCGAACTCTGCCTGGGTAATCAGGCCCTGCTCGCGCATCAGTTCCAGAACGGTGTTGCGACGCTTCAATGCGCGCTGGGGATGGCGCCAAGGGTTGTAGTAGGAGGCACCCTTGGCCAGCCCCACTAGCAGGGCGACCTGATGGGGCTCTAGAGTATCCAGCGGCTGTTGGAAATAGAACTCCGATGCCAGGCCAAAGCCATAAATACCTCTGGCTCCCTGCTGGCCCAACCACACCTCATTGATGTACTCCTGCAGGATATAACCCTTGTCGTAGTGAATCTCCATCAATACCGCCATCAAGGCTTCATTGATCTTGCGCTGCAGGCTCGGCTTATGGTCGAAAAAGATATTCTTAACCAGCTGCTGAGTAATGGTTGAGCCGCCCTGCACCAGGCGCCCTGCCTTGATATTCGCCACCATTGCGCGGGCAATACCTCGCGGAGAGATGCCGAAGTGGTTGAGGAAGTCTTGGTCTTCCACCGCTATCAGGGTATTCGCCACCAACGGCGGGATATCCTTGAAACGCACCGGGTTGCGATCGTCTCCGCCCCCCAGCAATGAACCGATATTAGCGGCATCCAGGCGGAACTCGGCGATGCGCTGCCCATCTTCATCGCGCAGGTTGTCAATTTCATCGTTACGCAGGCGGAAAGTAACCATAGCCGCCGGCTCACGGCCATCGGCATGAATAAAGTCCCGGCGCCAGACCCGGTAATTCATCCCCTCGTGTGTCCAGGCGCCAGGTTCCGTCAGAGTCTTTTGTTTGCGGTAGTTGAGGGCGGCAAACTCGCTTTCCAGCTCATCCGGGTGCATTGCCATGCCTTCCCGCAGTACCAGAGGGCGCGCAAAAACCCGCGCCGGCAACTGGTACTGGCGGCTATCGAGACGCTCCCGCAGCTGTACGTCGAGGTATGCCATATAGCCGGCAAGGGCCATTGCCCCCACCAGGGCCAGCAGGAATAAGAACTTTAACCAGCGGTAGCGTCTTTTCGGTTTTGACGCTTTACTGCGCCGGCGTTTCGTCGAGGCCATATAAGAGTTTTCCAGCTGCCATCTCGGTACATCTCTAGACAGTGGGGATCTTCAGGAGTCTCATCACTATCACAGGCAGGACACCAGTAGGTGGCAGCTCCGCTGGTATCTTGCCGTAGACGCCTGAACCGGCGCCTTGGGGAACATCCGTGAACCGCCAGAATCCGGGCTGAGTATCCCGGAAGTCATACCACAAGCACACAAAGTACCTGTTCGAGGATTGACCGCAATTGCCTCCTATAAGTTCATATTGAGGCTTATGACGCCTTTATAAACGCTGACCGCTTTAAGTCAAACCAACCACCTTGCACTTGCCATAATCACAGCCATAATGCGGCGGAAATCTATACAAATCGCCCGAAAAGGATGGATATGCAGCAATATGATCTCTACGGCATCGGCGCCGCCCTCTTGGACACGGAAATTGAGGTATCCGACAAGGATCTTGCGGAGCTCGGTGTTGAAAAGGGGATTATGACCCTAGTCGACGATGCCCGCCAGAAACAGCTGGTAGACGACCTTCGAGACCACATGATCACCGCCAAACGCGCCTGTGGTGGTTCTGGTGCCAATACAGTAATCGCCGCCAGCTATTTTGGCCTGAACACTTTCTATTCCTGCAAAGTTGCCGCCGACGATAACGGAGATTTCTATCGCAGCAACCTCAGCGCCGCTGGCGTTGACTATCCAACCACTTTGCAGCAAGCAGATGGCGGCACTACCGGTAAGTGCCTGGTAATGATTACCCCTGATGCCGAGCGCAGTATGAATACATACCTGGGTATCAGCGAGCAACTCTCAGTAGCCGAACTAGATAGCGAAGCCCTGAAAGCCTCCAAGTGGGCCTATATCGAAGGTTATCTGGTCTCCTCCGAAACTGGGCGCCGCGCCGCTATCACTCTGCGTGAACAGGCCCAGCAAGCAGGTGTGAAAACCGCGCTGAGCCTTTCAGACCCGGCAATGGTGCAATTCTTTGGCGAGGGCTTGCGAGAAATGATTGGCGGCGGCGTAGATATGCTGTTCTGCAATCGCGATGAGGCCCTGGGCTTCACCGGCACCGACTCACTGGATGCCGCGGCAGAAGCAATGAGCGATTACTGCCGCAGCTTTGCCATCACTCTGGGCGCCGATGGTGCGCTACTGTGGGATGGCACCAAGCAATACCGAGTTGCCAGTCCGCAGGTGCGCGCAATAGACACCAACGGTGCCGGCGATATGTTCGCAGGCGCATTTCTGTATGCACTCAACCGGGAGATGGGCTTTGCCGAGGCCGGCGAACTCGCCTGCCGCGCCGCCGCCCAGGTGGTCAGCCAATACGGTCCACGACTACAAGCAGAGCAACATCCAGAATTATTGGCAGCGGTTATCTGAAGTCAGCGGTAGAGATTGGGAGCGGCCTTTACCGGCCGCTCAGCTATAAACCCTTAGGGCTCACCAATATCGGGCAATCCCGAAGCGGCAGCAATACCGAAGCCCTGGGCGTAATCCACCCCCATACGACAGAGTTTATCCATCAGTTCGGGGCTCTCGACATACTCGGCGATAGTGCTGATCCCCATACGCTTTGCCAGGTGATCAATGGTACTGACCATCGCGCTGTCGATCTCATCCTCAAGCATATTGCGTACAAAGCTCCCGTCGATTTTGAGGAAGTCCACCGGTAACTGGCGCAGGTAAGCCAGCGAAGAAACTCCGCGGCCAAAGTCGTCCAGGGCAAAACTACAACCCGCAGCGCGCAGCTTGTGGATAAAAATCAGAGCCCTTTCAAGGTTGTTGATGGCACTGGTCTCGGTAATCTCAAACTGTACCCTTGAAGGCGTTACCCCCTCCTCACTCATTGATGCGAGTACAAAGTCTGCAAACGTATCATCGCCCAGGCTGATACCGGAAATATTGATGGCATAGCTGGCCGTAGCAATACCGATCAGTTGCTCCTGGGCCATATAACGGAACACGCGCTGAATAACCCAACGATCTACCTCCTCAATTAGGCCATAGCGCTCCGCCGCGGGTAGGAACAAGCCCGGCGAGATCACCCCTCCATCCCGCCCGCGCATGCGTACCAGAATTTCATAGTGATGAATCTGGCGCTCCCCTTTCAGGGAGACCACCGGCTGCCGATAGAGGATCAAGCGATCCTCTCGCAGGGCAGCGTGAATTTCTGCAACCCAGGTGGACTCACGACGCTTTTCCAACGCCTTACGCGAATCTCCAAACAACTTTATCCGGTTGCGCCCCTGATCCCTGGCTGAGCAGCAGGCATCATTGGCGGTTGCCAACAGTTGGCTGGCACTGGGGGTGAATCGGTCCACACCCACCACCCCAATTGATATCGCTACACGGCTATCATTACCCTGCCAGTGGAAGCTGAATTCCTGAACAGATTCGCGCAGACGCGCAACCACCCGCCCGCCCTCTTCGAGCGTACAATCCCGTAGCAAAATAGCGAACTCATCACTGCCCACACGCGCGAACAAATCGGCCCCAGATAAACCCTTCTGTAGCAATGCAACTAGTTGCACCAACAACTGGTCACCGGCGACGAAGCCCAGCGTGTCGTTGATTACTTTGAATTGATAGACATCCAAGTAAAGGAGTACATGATGCTGACGCTTATCGACGCACTGCGATAGGAGCTTTTGCAACTCGCTCTCGAAATACTGTCGATTGGGTAAGCGGGTTAACGCATCGTGGCTGGTCTGCCAGCTTAGGCGAGTAGACACTCGTCGGGCAGCAGAGGTATCCCGTAAAACCAACACATAATTTTTTAATGTGCCGGCATCCCACAAAGCCATCACCTGCACAGAGACTTCCAGCGGTGGACGGTTTTCCCCGAGTCGCCAAATAAAGGCGCGGACCTCCCGCACGCTGGGTACTTCGTGAGAAGGGGAATCTGGTATCAGCGCAGGCAATAGGGTGCCCTGACTATCGCGAAGCCGCAGGCCCTCATTGACAGGCTGACCAGGCAGGAGTCCAACCAGGTCACCACTCATCTCACTGACCAACGGATTGGCATATTGCACAATACCGCGGGGATCGGTGACGATCACTCCATCGGCAATCTCCCCCAGCGCCGCCTCAGCGGCCTGTAGGCTGATCTGCTCACAGGGTTTGAGTTGAGCCTCCAGCTCCCCCAACAAACCGAGGTATTCGGCGGATTGAGTGTCAAATAAGGCCACAGCCACACTCCCAGTGGAAATAGAAATATCCCTGGAAAAGGGTGGCTGGCGCAGCCCTTGTAGGCATCTCACCGCAAGAAATGGCTAAAAATAGCCTTATCATCGCCCAAAATCGCCGATTGTATTCAATTATCCAGCCTCCAGCCGGCTCACTTCAGTAGATCCCTAAATTGCACATTCAAAGATTTGCGCGCAAGAATTTTTTCAGTTTCTCATCTTCGAATACCCGCTGCATAGTCGCACTCAGCAGGCCATTTACCCGGCTTTCCACCTCTTCGCGGCTGGGCTTAATCAGATTGCGGTCTTTGCCAGAGGAACTGTAAGTTCCAAAATAGGTGGCATGGCCCACTTTAACCTCCAAGTGAATCTCAGCAGAGGTATCAACCTGGGTGGTGTAAACCTGACTGGGGCTGTTATACGTCAGCTTCACCAACTTCGCCGTCACCTGCACCTCAGGTGCCGAGTCGGTGATACGGAATGACCAATTGGCAAAACCCTGGCTCAACCCTGCGGCGATAGCACTACCTGCATCGTTGGCAATACTCACCTGAGATGTGTCTGCATAGACCCCGCCAAGAGAACCGAGCCCCCCACCGGATAGTTCATTAACACCGCGAACATTGAGGCTATAGCCCGAACCAATGGATTCGGGAGCCACCTGAACCTGCGGATACAATTGGATTTGCAATGGGCTGTGAGCACACCCAGCCACGACCAGAGCCCCCACCAATAACAATAACTTCTTCATTTTTCTTACCTTTACTTCAACAGGATTTTTTTATCCAGCACCGCCATGATGATGGTGGTGCTCTTTTTCAAGTCCGTCTCGCCCCATGATCGGAACCACGACCTCCAAACTGCTTCCGTCGTCAAAAAGCAGACGTAGTGGCAGTGTATCTCCAGCCTGAAGGCGCACCCCGTGAATCATCAAGTGGATACCACCTGGCATCATCTGTAGTTTCTCTCCAGCAGCAATCGACAGTTTCTCCAGTGGACGCATACGGTTGACGCCCCGCTCACGCTCAGTGGTATGCAAATTGACAGCCCCGTCCTCCCCTCCGGGCAACTCCACCGCCGTCAACTGCAGCGGTTGTTTGCCGGTGTTGTGCAGGGAGAGGTACGCCGCGCTCATAGGTGCTCCCGGCGGAGTCTCTCTGGCATAGCCCTCAATCATAAGGGACTGGGTGAGGGCCAAAGCCCCCAAGGTGTACAAAAGGCTGCTGGAAAGCAGAATCCACACAAATACATTTGGCTTTTTCACTGGACCCCTCCACTGGGTTTAATAAGAAGTAAACGCGCGGGGCTGCCAATCTTTATATCCCCCCGCACCCGATAACCGGGCACCGCTTCACGCAGCTGCTGGTAAACCCAGCGACCTTCCGCGTCATTGCCGGTGACAATTATGACGCGTAGTTGTTCTCTGCGAATACGCTGGGCCACTTGGCGCAGCTGTGTGACCAAATTTTCCGATCTCGCCCGCAGCCCAGCCGCAGGCAGGCCAATAGCCTCTCCCTGTGGTAGATCCAGCTGTGCGCGGCCGCGCTCATGGACTAGCTGTGTACGCACCTCAGCCACCAAAGGATTCCCCGGAGCCAGCATTTCTGCGCGCTGTAGTAGGCCGCCCACTTCGGTAAAAGCACGCCTGCGCAGCGCTTCCCGGGCACGCTCAACGTAGGTGACCACAATTGTTTGAATTCCGGTCTGAGCCTTACGATTTCCAGGGTCCAACTTCTGCACGTTTAGGTAGTAGTCATAGGCACTGGCGCCGGCAGGCTTGGTAAGATGGCCTTTGCGTAACGCCTGTTCAGCACGCTTTAAGAAGTAAGCCACATTGTTACGCCGCACCTTATTAACGGATGGTTTGGCTTTCTGCGGAGGTGGACTGGGCGCCGGGGGAGGCGGTTGTTGCGAAGCACAGGCACCAAGTAACGCCGCCATCAAGAGGCAGATAGCAAAGCTGTGAAGGCGTTCAAGTGACGGCAAAGCAATTCTCCGCTGTTGTTTTTTTGTACCACTAGCATCGCTATACTGCTGACGCGACTGAACCCCCGTCCGGCGCAGCAGTCAGAACCATGCGCCCGACTATAATGAATTTTTTCATCTATGGCTGTGATGACCAAAAGTTTCAGAAATAATTTCCTCGCACTGCTGGCAATATTGCTATGC
The DNA here is from genome assembly GCF_023716485.1 of Microbulbifer variabilis. Classification (NCBI taxonomy): domain Bacteria; kingdom Pseudomonadati; phylum Pseudomonadota; class Gammaproteobacteria; order Cellvibrionales; family Microbulbiferaceae; genus Microbulbifer; species Microbulbifer variabilis. The sequence goes on along the minus strand of NZ_CP092418.1, from coordinate 522,475 downwards.
CTATCCACAACCAACGCTTTTGCGCAGGCGGAAAGTAACCCTTTTGCGTCTTCTATCGGCCAGCAGCAAAATACCTTCCTGCCAGTGGACGAAGCCTACCGGCAGGACCTGCTGCTGAGTGGCAACCAGCTCAGTGCGCTGTTTGAAATAGCTCCAGAATACTATCTCTATCGCGACAAACTTGCCCTTTACCTTGTAGAAAACGGACAAAAGACCGCAGTTCCACTGAATCTCCCCAGCGGTGAAGTTATCTGGGATGAGTATTTCGAGAAGGAAACCGAGGTCTATCGCGGCCAGCTGGAATTCCCCATTCCCCTCAACGACAGCGCCAATAACTTACAATTAGAACTGCACTATCAGGGCTGCGCCGATGCGGGGCTCTGCTACCCGCCAGAGGTACGCCACTATCGCGTGGATATTGGCTCGGGAAGCATCCAGCCTATTGAGGGAGGCCCGCAAAATTCTTCTCCCCAAAGTACAGGTGGCAGCTCCTCACCTCAGGGGAGTAACGCTAGCGCCATCACGCTCCCCTTTGCACTGCTTTTCGCCTTTGCCGGCGGCCTGCTACTCAATCTAATGCCCTGTGTTTTTCCAGTGCTTTCAATTAAGCTGCTGGCAGTTAGCCAGACAGCACAGAATGCTAATCAACGTCACCATCACGGCTGGGCCTACTCCACCGGCGTTGTACTCAGCTTTGTCGCCATTGCCGCCACCATGCTGGCATTGCGCGCCGGCGGTGAGGCGATAGGTTGGGGGTTCCAGCTACAGTCTCCCTGGTTGGTCGCCGCATTGGCCTATCTGTTCTTTATCATGGGACTCAGCTTGTCCGGTGTCACAGAGATCGGCAGCAGCCTGATGGGCGTTGGTAACAATTTAAGTAACAGTCAGGGTTTGCGCGGCTCCTTTACCTCCGGCGCCCTGGCCACACTCGTGGCCAGCCCGTGCACCGCGCCCCTGATGGGCTCGGCGCTGGGCTTTGCAGTCACACAATCTCCAGCCGTGGCGCTCAGTGTTTTTGCCGCCCTTGGCGCCGGTATGGCCACCCCCTTCCTGCTGCTCACCTATATTCCCGCTCTAGTGGACAAGCTGCCACGCCCCGGCCCCTGGATGGACCGCTTGAAGCAACTACTGGCCTTCCCCATGTACTTGACCGCAGTGTGGCTGCTGTGGGTATTGGGACGTCAGACTGGTGGCGATGGTATCGCTCTGGTTCTCAGCGGCGCTGTGGCAATCGCCTTTGCGCTATGGCTTTGGCCCAGCCCTCAGTGGCACTGGCTGCGGGGCTCGGTGGCGGTTGTGGCCCTGAGCTTTGCGCTAATGCTACTGCCACGCCTCAGTACTGCCCCCCAAGCACTTCAACAGACCAGTGACTACTGGCAGCCCTACTCCGCCGAACGGCTCGAGACAGCGCGAAGGGAGGGGCGCCCAGTGCTAACCAATATGACCGCAGCCTGGTGTATTACTTGCTTGGCCAATGAGAAAGTGGTGCTGTCGAGTGATGCTGTGAGCGACGCCATTGAGAGACTAGGGGTAGTAGCTCTTAAAGGGGACTGGACCAATCAGGACCCACATATCAGCGAGCTCCTGGCGAAATACGGCCGTACCAGCGTGCCGCTTTACTTGCTTTACCCCGCCAGTGGTGGCGAGGCCAAAATCCTGCCGCAAATCCTCTCCCGCGAGGAGCTATTGATGGAGCTGGAAGCCGCTGCCGGGAGCGAACTCAGTAGATCCTCTGCCCCGTAAAGGAAACTGCCGCCTTTGTAGCCAATCCCAAGGGTAAAAAGGCCACATTGCGGATATTTTGCGCTAATTTTTAGGCAAATATCGCCGAACTGCCGCTAACTTCGATAAACTGCCCAGCAGGCATGGACAGGGAGTCACTTTTGCGGCACACTCGCCTAAAGCACTCGGGCAAATAGGCCAAAAATTCGAGTTTGCCCGCAAGATAGCCAACTTTAGACCATTTTTTTGGGTTTTTCGGCAACTTTCCCCAGGGCATACTATGGCTAAAATTCTTCTCCTGCACGGCCCCAACCTCAACCTGCTCGGCAGTCGCGAGCCGCATATCTACGGCGCCGCCACCCTTGCGGAAATCAATCAGGCCGCCGAGCGCCAATGTGATGCTGCAGGCCACCAGCTGGAAACCCTCCAGAGCAATAGCGAGTCTGCCTTGGTGGAACGCATCCACTTAGCCGCCAATACCAGCGTGGATTTCATCGTAATCAATCCCGCCGCCTACACACACACCAGCGTGGCTTTACGAGATGCTTTAGCGGGCGTTGCCATACCGTTTATCGAGTTACACCTTTCCAATCCTCATGCCCGCGAGGCATTTAGGCACCATTCCTATCTATCCGATTTAGCCCGTGGTGTGGTGTATGGCTTCGGGCCACACAGCTACACCCTGGCACTTCAGGCGGCCATACACCAACTGGGTATGGCGTCTCAAAATCAATGAATCAAACCTGCGAGTGAAAGAACTATGGATATCCGCAAAATTAAAAAACTAATTGAGCTGCTCGAAGAATCGGATATCGGCGAGCTGGAAATTAAAGAGGGCGAGGAATCGGTGCGTATCAGCCGCGGGGTCAGCGGTGCAAATCAACCGGTTGCTCCAATTTACACGGCTCCAATGGCACCGGCACCGGCTCCTGTTGCACCTGCCCAAGCTGCACCAGCCCCGGCGGCGGTAGAAAAAGAATCCAAACCAACGATCAGCGGCCATGCGGTGAAATCCCCAATGGTGGGCACTTTTTACGCAGCTCCCAGCCCCGGCGCCGAGCCCTTCGTCAAAGTTGGTCAGCAGGTTAAGGTCGGCGACGTAGTGTGCATCGTTGAAGCCATGAAAATGATGAACCAGATCGAAGCCGACAAGGCCGGTACCATCGATTCCGTTCTGCTCGAAGATGGCCAGCCGGTAGAGTTCGATCAGCCGCTCGTGACCATCGTCTGAGTGGGGTAAGTCACTATGTTCGACAAAATCCTGATCGCCAACCGCGGTGAAATCGCCCTGCGGATTTTGCGCGCCTGCAAAGAAATGGGCATCGCCACAGTTGCGGTTCACTCTTTGGTGGACCGCAATCTCAAGCATGTACGCCTGGCCGATGAATCTGTCTGTATTGGTCCCAACCCCTCGCCGCAGAGCTACCTGAATATTCCTGCCCTGATTTCCGCTATGGAGATCACCGATGCAGTAGCCGTGCACCCAGGCTACGGCTTCCTCGCAGAAAACGCGGACTTCGCCGAGCAAGTACAAAAAAGCGGCTTCACTTTTATCGGCCCAGACCCGGATGTCATTCGCCTGATGGGTGACAAGGTATCCGCCATCGCCGCCATGAAAAAGGCAGGCGTCCCCACCGTACCCGGCTCCGATGGTCCCCTACCCGAAAATAGCGAGCGCTGCCTAGAAATAGGCGAAAAAGTCGGCTATCCAGTCATTATCAAGGCCGCCGCCGGTGGCGGTGGTCGCGGTATGCGTGTCGTGGAGCGCGCCGAAGACCTGATCAACGCTATCGCTGTTACCAAGTCTGAGGCTCAAGCTGCCTTCGGTGATGGCACCGTATACCTCGAGAAATTTCTGCAGAACCCACGCCACGTCGAAGTCCAGGTAATGTCCGACGGACAGGGTAATGCCATTCACCTAGGGGATCGCGACTGCTCCCTCCAGCGCCGTCACCAAAAGGTACTAGAAGAAGCTCCAGCTCCCGGAATCCCCGATGCCGTGCGTGAACAGGTACACCAATCCTGCGTGCAAGCTTGTATCGATATCGGCTACCGCGGCGCCGGCACTTTCGAGTTCCTCTACGAGAATGAACGCTTCTACTTTATCGAGATGAACACACGTATTCAGGTTGAGCACCCTGTTACTGAAATGGTGACTGGCGTAGACCTGATCAAGGAACAGATTCGTGTCTGTGCTGGAGAGAAGCTCTCTCTCAAGCAAGAGGATATTGTCGTTCGCGGGCACGCCTTTGAGTGCCGTATCAATGCGGAAGATCCCCAGACTTTCTTCCCCAGTCCCGGCAAGGTCAACAACTTTCATATGCCCGGCGGCCTGGGTGTGCGGGTCGATTCGCACCTCTACTCGGGTTATACGGTTCCCCCCAACTACGACTCGATGATCGCCAAGTTGATCACCTACGCCGAGGACCGCGAAACCGCACTGGCACGCATGCGCGTAGCCCTATCTGAGCTGGTTATTGATGGCATCAAGACCAATATCCCCCTGCAGGAGGATCTGGTACGCGATGAGGCCTTTGCCAAGGGTGGCGTCAATATTCACTACCTTGAGAAGAAGTTGGGACTCTAACCCTCGCCAGCCAGAGCAAAGTTGGAGAGAATTGCGGCCACAATACGATGATGCCGAACGCCAGGGATGGCGGCGGACATCGCAAAAGTAGGGTGGCCACTCCACCCAATAGCAGTTACTCACCACGGAATCCCTATGCCCTGGCTACAACTCCGCGTCGACACCGATCGTGCCCAAGCGGACAAAATTGAAAATGCACTGCTTTTTGCCGGTGCCGTATCCGTTACCCTGCAAGACAACGCAGACCAACCCATTCTCGAACCCGGACTCGGCGAAGTACCCCTATGGGATCAAACACGGGTTACCGGTCTATTCGATGCCGAGGTCGACACTGCTGTCACTGAGGCCAAAGCAGCTTCCTACCTTTGCGAACTCCTACCCAATGCCCGCTGGGACCAACTTGAGGATAAAGACTGGGAACGCGAGTGGATGTCTCACTATAAACCCATTCAGTGCGGCGACAACTTGTGGATCTGCCCCAGCTGGTGCGAGCCGCCTCAACCGGAGGCGGTCAACCTGCTACTGGACCCTGGACTCGCCTTCGGCACCGGCACCCACCCCACGACCTACCTGTGCTTGCGTTGGCTGGCACAAGAGCCCTTGCAGGATAAGAGCGCCATCGACTTTGGCTGTGGTTCCGGCATCCTTGGCATCGGCGCCTTGCTACTCGGAGCCAAATGCGCCATGGGGACCGATATCGATCCACAGGCTCTGATTGCCAGTCGCGACAACGCGGTGCGCAACGGCATAGACCCGCAGCGCTTCCCAGTCTATTTGCCAAAACAGATGCCTCAGGAAGCCGCCGATCTCATGCTAGCCAATATCCTTGCCGGCCCATTGGTAGAGCTCTCCAAGCAGCTGATTGCGCTGACCAAAATCGGCGGGCGTATCTGCCTGTCCGGTATCCTCGCCTCCCAGGCCGAACAAGTAAAAACTGCCTACTCAGACCAGATCGATTTCGATGAGGATGCGGAGCACGAGGGTTGGGTACGCCTGAGTGGTACCCGTATTCGCTAAATACGCTAGCCAGTACTACGCGAGGACCGGGCAGACTGATAAACTTGAGCGCAAAATAAACTGCGCCATAGTCGAATGTCTCAACTGGTAACCCGCTGCCCCCATTGCAGCACCTCATTTCACGTTAATGACCAGCAGCTGCGCGCTGCCCGTGGCGCTGTGCGCTGTGGTTCCTGCCTGCAAGTTTTCCGTGCAGATGAGAACATTGTCTTTAATGACAATGGCCCCGACACACGCAGTGATCTGGAAACTCTTCTGGAAGACGATGACTTCCTGATTCATGACGATATCGAGCTGGAAGACGACGATCCGGAGGATGCGGATAAGGTAGCCCCCAACAGCGCCAATGCAAAGCAGACTCCCATCGATTTTGAAGCCGGGAAACCCGCAGAAGACACCCAGCCTGAAGCACCACCAGCGAATTCCGAGAGCCTCATTGGTGACGCATTTGGCGATAACGAGTGGCAGGAGCTACAAGAAGAAAACCACCACGAGGAAACCCAGGAGGAAGACCTAGAGTCGGTACTCAAACCGGATTGGGACGATGTACCCGACTTCGATAACAGTACTACAGGCAATAGGGTTGACACCGATTATGACAATCGGGACACCACCCATAAAAACGATAGCCTCAATGACCTAGATCCCTGGGAACAGCCCCTGGAGGCGCAAACAACTGCCACAGAGCCCAGCGATCTAAAATCAACATCCGAGACGCCCCCTAGCTCCGAAGAGATATTCCCTATATCCCAGCCTGAGGCAAGTGGTCAACGCAAGGAGCCTTACTTTGCCACAGAAGCTGAGGACACTCCTGAGCCGCAGGCCGAGCCCGCTCGCGAACAGCTGATCTCCGCCATTCAACCTGCCCCGCTGGAAATGAGCTGGGGTGCGACACCATCGAAGAAAGCGGTGAGCCCCTGGCTGTGGCGACTTCTCCTGCCAGCTTTGGTAATTTTATTGCTGCTTCAAGTGGGCTACTTTCAGTTCGACCGTCTCAGCAAGCAGCAACCATGGCGCAATATTTACGCTGTGGCCTGCCCACTATTCGGTTGTACTCTCCCCCCATTACGCGATGCCAAAGCGATCCAGGCCTCCAATCTGATGGTACGCAGTCATCCCCAGTTGGAGGGCGCTCTGATTGTGGACGCTGTGCTGCTAAATACAGCGTCCTACCCCCAGGCATTTCCCAATTTGCTGTTAAATTTCAGCGACCTGAAAAATAAAGCGGTAGCGAGTCGCCGCTTTAGTCCCCAAGAGTATTTACAAGGGGAGTTGGCTGGGCGCAAGCTAATGCCCCAGGGCAGCCCTATTCACATTGCCATTGAGGTGGTCGATCCAGGGGCCGAGGCGGTGAACTACGAGATGAAAATCGCTCCTTGAGGAAGGTTTGAGCGTCAAGACATTGGTCACCCTGGCGTGCAAAGCCACTAAAATTGACCACTCTGCAAGCTAAACGCACAGGGATCGATCAATTTGCCCGCTTTTTCGCTTTGCCAACGCCGGGGCAGTCGTTATCATAGGCGGCCTTTTTGCCTGGGCCCAGAACGCCCTTCCAAAGCCCAAACGGAGCTACCGTGTCTATTGCTATAGGCCCCTACATTATCGACAACCCGGTAATCTTGGCGCCAATGGCCGGAGTTACTGATCGCCCCTTCCGTCAACTGTGTCGCCAACTCGGCGCCGGGCTGGTGGTATCGGAGATGGTGACCTCAGACACGCGTCTGTGGAATAGCCGCAAGTCACGACTGCGCCTGGACCACGGTGGTGAGGCAGCTCCCATATCGGTACAAATTGCCGGTGGTGATCCCGAGATGATGGCTCAGGCCGCTCGGGAGAACGTGCGTCGCGGCGCGCAAATCATTGATATAAATATGGGCTGCCCGGCAAAAAAAGTGTGTAAGAAAGCGGCGGGCTCCGCCCTGCTGCGGGATGAAAAGCTGGTTGCGGATATATTGCAAGCCGTGGTCCAGTCTGTCTCCGTCCCGGTGACGCTTAAGATTCGCACCGGCTGGTGTACGGATTCCCGTAATGGCGTCACCGTTGCTCAAATGGCCGAGGATGCTGGTATCGCTGCTTTGGCGGTTCACGGCCGCACTCGAGCCTGCGGCTACCACGGACAGGCTGAATTCGATACCATTGCCGATATTGTATCCAGGGTAGCAATCCCAGTTTTTGCCAACGGTGATATAACCAGTGCCGATAGAGCCCGCGAGGTGCTCAATTACACTGGTGCTGCGGCGGTCATGATTGGCCGTGCCGCACAGGGACGACCTTGGATTTTTCGGGAGATAGCCCACTACCTCGCCACCGGCGAGCGGCTGCCCGAACCAACATTGGACGAAGTAAGAAAAATACTGCTCACCCACTTGGGTGAACTGCACCGATTCTACGGTGAGGTGATGGGGGTCCGTATCGCCCGCAAACACGTGGGCTGGTACTTGAAGACACTCGCGGACAGCGAGTCCTTCCGCAAGACCTTTTTCCAAATAGAGAGCGCAGAAGTACAACATGCCAGCGTTCACGAGTGGTTTGAACGCCGAATAACGAGAGGGGCACAAGCGGCATGAATAATGAAGTATTGATTCCGGATACTGGCAGCGAAGAAGTATCCTCCAGGGGGCAGACGCAGCTGGCACAGCCGCAACAACAGTCCCTACGCGATGCCGTTGAGCACGCGATGGAGAACTATTTCCGCCACCTGGATGGCCAGATGGTTACCGATGTCTATGACATGGTGCTGTCGGAGATCGAAGCACCCATGCTCGAAGTAGTGATGAAATATACTCGCCACAACCAGACCCGCGCCGCGCAATTATTGGGTCTCAACCGTGGCACTCTGCGCAAGAAGCTGAAGCGCTACGGCCTGCTGTAAGCTTCCCACCGAGAGAAATTCTGAAGGGGGATGAGGTAACTCATCCCCCTTCGCTATTTTCCCGGCAGCGATTTGATTCGTTGCCGCAGAGGACAACCCGCATAACCCCTTTAAACATCTTTTCCGAAAACCAGTTGGATCTAGTGCAATGACAGACAAGGTTTCCATCCGCCGCGCTTTAATTAGTGTCTCTGACAAGAGTGGCATCGTAGAGTTCGCCCAACAGCTCTCCGCAATGGGCGTAGAAATCCTCTCCACCGGCGGCACCCACCGCCAGCTCAAAGAAGCCGGAATTCCAGTCGTAGAAGTTTCCGACTATACCGGCTTTCCCGAGATGATGGACGGTCGCGTCAAGACGCTGCATCCGAAGGTACACGGCGGTATTTTGGGGCGCCGAGGCACCGATGACGCCATCATGGGCGAGCACGGTATCACCCCCATCGATATGGTTGTGGTCAACCTCTACCCTTTCGCTCAAACCGTAGCCAAGCCTGACTGTTCCCTTGAGGACGCTATCGAGAATATCGATATCGGCGGCCCCACCATGGTTCGCGCAGCGGCGAAGAACCACAAAGATGTCACTATCGTGGTCAATGCCAGCGATTACGGCAGCATCATCGAGGAAATGAAAGCTAACGACGGTGCCCTGAGCCACGCCAGCCGCTTTGACCTGGCGGTAAAAGCCTTCGAGCACACGGCGGGCTATGACGGCGCTATCGCCAACTACCTGGGTGCCATTAAAGGCGAGGAAAAGCAGCTGCTCCCGCGCACCTACAACAGCCAATTTATTAAGAAACTGGATCTGCGCTACGGTGAGAACCCACACCAGAAATCCGCTTTCTACACCGAAGCCAACCCGGCTGAGGCCAGCATTTCCACTGCCACCCAGCTGCAGGGTAAAGAGCTGTCCTACAACAATATCGCCGATACCGATGCCGCGTTGGAGTGTATTAAGTCCTTCGAGCAACCCGCTTGCGTGATCGTTAAACACGCCAATCCCTGTGGTGTGGCAATTGCTGAAGATATTCACAAGGCCTACGACCTGGCTTTCGCTACCGACAGTGAATCTGCCTTTGGCGGTATCATCGCCTTCAACCAGGAACTGGATGGCGCCACTGCCCGCGCGATCGTCGAGCGCCAGTTTGTTGAAGTCATCATCGCACCGTCAGTCTCCGAAGAGGCAAAACAGATCGTTGCCGAGAAGAAGAATCTGCGCTTGCTGGTATGCGGCCAGTGGAGCAACGAGCGCACCCCGGCACTGGACTACAAGCGCGTTAATGGTGGCCTGCTGGTTCAGGACCGCGACGACGGCCTGATCACCGCTGCCGACCTGAAAGTAGTCTCCAAGCGCCAGCCCACTGAAGAAGAAATCCGCGATCTGTTGTTTACCTGGAAAGTGGCCAAGTTTGTAAAATCCAATGCCATCGTATACGGCAAAGACGGTCGCACTGTCGGTGTAGGCGCAGGCCAGATGAGCCGCGTAAACTCCGCGCGTATCGCCGCGATCAAGGCCGAGCATGCAGGCCTCGCCGTTGCAGGGTCCGTGATGGCCTCCGACGCTTTCTTCCCCTTCCGAGATGGTATTGATAACGCCGCCGCTGTCGGTATCCAGGCGGTTATCCAGCCTGGTGGCTCCATGCGCGATGAGGAAGTGATCGCCGCAGCGGACGAGCACAATATGGCCATGGTATTTACCGGTATGCGCCACTTCCGCCACTAAGATTGTACGCCCGCAAATGCTTACTGTTGCGGGCTATGATCAACGGGCTGGGAAGTATCGACACTTCCCAGCCCGCATAAATCATTTGAATCCAGGGGCGAGACTCAGGCCTCAGAATCAATTCCACGTTAAACTAGCACACCTATAGCCTGTGCAATGGACCGGATCGGTAGACTTAGGGGGATTTAAGAATGAACGTATTGGTTATCGGATCAGGTGGCCGCGAGCACGCCCTGGCGTGGAAAGCAGCGCAAAACCCAAATGTCGGCACCGTCTATGTTGCCCCAGGCAACGCCGGCACTGCCCGCGAACCCAAGCTGGAAAATATCGCGATCGGTGTGGATAACTTCGCCGCCCTGGCAGATTTCGCTGAGGAAAACGGCGTAGAACTAACGATTGTCGGCCCCGAAGTACCATTGGTTGACGGTATTGTAGATTTCTTTAACGGGCATGGCCTCGCCATCTTTGGCCCCAGCAAAGGCGCTGCACAGCTGGAAGGCTCCAAGGCCTTCACCAAGGGCTTTCTTGAGCGCCACAAGATCCCCACCGCCGCTTATCGCAATTTCACCGAAGTTGAACCAGCCATCGAATATATTCGTGAGCGCGGAGCCCCCATCGTAGTCAAAGCCGATGGCCTCGCCGCTGGTAAAGGCGTCATCGTCGCCGAGACCGAGCAACAGGCCGAGCTGGCTGTGCGCGATATGCTCTCCGGGAATGCCTTTGGCGACGCTGGCTGCCGAGTAGTGATCGAGGAATTCCTGCAGGGTGAGGAGGCGAGTTTTATCGTAATGGTAGATGGGGAGAATATCCTGCCCATGGCCACCAGCCAGGACCACAAGCGCGTCGGTGACGGCGATACTGGCCCCAATACCGGCGGCATGGGTGCCTACTCCCCAGCACCGGTAGTGACCGACAGTGTTTATCAGCGCATCATGCAAGAAGTAATTGAACCCACAGTAAAAGGCCTCGCCGCTGAGGGTACGCCATATACCGGGTTTCTCTACGCTGGCCTGATGATCGATCCGCAGGGTGTTCCCAGAGTGATCGAATATAACTGCCGCTTCGGCGACCCCGAAACCCAGCCTATTATGATGCGTCTGAAATCCGACCTGGTAGACCTGTGCCTGGCCGCACTGGACAAAAAGCTCGATAGCGTGACGGCTGAATGGGACCCGCGCCCATCACTTGGAGTGGTACTGGCCGCACACGGCTATCCCGGCAGTTACCGCAAGGGCGATGCTATTAGTGGGCTTGAGAAAGCTGACGGCGATAACGCCAAAGTCTTTCACGCTGGTACTGCCCTGGACGGCGAGCGTGTGGTCACCAATGGCGGCCGCGTACTCTGCGCCACCGCATTGGGCGACACCGTCGCCGAAGCTCAGGCCAATTCCTATGAAGCTGCCCGCGCCATCTATTGGGAAGGTGTATTTTACCGGAAAGATATCGGTTATCGCGCGGTCGAAAGAGAACAGATTAGTAGCGATAAGTAGTTTTACCTAGCATGGCGGTAGGGCTGACTACCGCCATACAGAGGAAGTCATAAACATGAGTGAACGCAATTTGAGTGGCCTCGATCACCTGCTGATTCAGGCTGACCGCGCCCTGCGTACTCTGAGTCCCGGCGAGCCCTGTCACGGGCGCCCATCTCCGGCCAAAGGCGAAGCGGAGGCCGAGCTCAGCGATGCCGAACGCAAGCACGCTGCCGGTCTGATGCGGGTCAACCACAGCGGCGAAGTCTGTGCTCAGGCCCTCTACCAAGGCCAGGCACTCACAGCAAAACTGCCCGAGGTACGCGGTGAAATGGAGCGCGCTGCGGATGAGGAGATCGACCACCTGGCTTGGTGTGAGCAGCGCCTCAAAGAACTGGACAGCCGCCCAAGCCTGCTCAATCCACTCTGGTATGGATTGTCATTTGGACTGGGCGCCGCCGCCGGCAAAATCAGCGATCGCATCAGCCTGGGATTTGTCGCAGCGACAGAAGAAAGGGTCTGCGAACACCTGGAGAGTCATCTGCAGAAGCTTCCAGCCCAGGACAAGCGCAGTCGCGCCGTAGTGGAGCAAATGTTGGTCGATGAGAGTGAACACGCTCATGCCGCGCTAGCCGCCGGAGGCAAACGTTTCCCAGCACCGGTGAAAGGCGCTATGTCTCTGGTAGCCAAGGTGATGACCTCAGCCAGTTACAAAATTTAAAATATTAATAACCGGTTCGTAAAAATTGGCTGGCCCGCTAAAAGCAACCGCTTTTGAGCAGGCCTTTTCTTTATCTGAGTATTGCTTAGACTTCTTCTACTCGATAGCGATGCACAATCTCCACTCCCGCATTGCGCAACATAATTGAAGCAGAGCAATATTTCTCTGCAGATAGCTCCACAGCGCGGGCTACATGGGATTCTTTTATTCCCCGGCCTCGCACAACAAATTCCATTTCAATTCGCTCAAAAGGTGATGGGGTGGTATCCGGGCGAACGCCATTCAATTCGCAATGACAGGAAATAATATCCTGGCGCGCCTTCTGTAAAATGGAAACCACATCATAGGCTGCACAGCCACCAACTCCGAGGAGAATCATCTCCATCGGGCGCACACCGTTATTAGTGCGCCCCCCTTCCATCACTACCGAATTACCACTGCCGGCTTCGCCGACGAAGGTCAAATCATTAACCCAGGTTACCTTGCCCTGCATTGCCATTCTCCCGCTGAAATTCAAGCCGCGAAGCTTAGCACAGAGTACAAGATTATCCTGACAGGCAGAGTATTTCCGGTATAGTGTCCGTAACACCTCCGCGCGAAATGTTCACTACTGAAGTTTCTCCCCTTCGCCAGTGAACGCAATAGCCCGCTTGCAGTCCAATCGCACCCGCGCCAGAGTGTCACAGGTCACACTGCGGAACTTTGCCGCGACCAACCTCTGTTGGGGACTGTTTTTTCGCGCGATAATTCAATAGTGCTCAGCTGCTAAAGCCGGGATAGAGCACGAGACAAAAAATGAGGAATAAATCCGTGACGGTTGCTATCGAAGACCCCATGACTATCGGCAATATTGAAGACTTTCTGGCCCACTGCCACCGGCGACGCTATCCGGCCAAGAGCACGATTATCTATGCCGGCGACCGCTGTGAGTCCCTCTATTTCATTATGCGCGGTTCAGTCACCGTCTTAATCGAAGATGACGAGGGCCGCGAAATGATCGTAGCCTATCTAAACGACGGGGACTTTTTCGGTGAAATGGGGCTATTTGATCAGGACACCCGCAGCGCCTGGGTGCGCACCAAAACCGAGTGTGAGGTTGCGGAAATCTCCTACACCAAATTCCAGGAACTGACTCGTCAGCACCCAGAATTCCTGTTCGCTCTAGCCACACAAATGGCCGGGCGCCTACGCAATACCACTCGAAAAGTTGGCGATCTAGCCTTCCTTGATGTTACCGGTCGTGTGGCTCGCACCCTTTTGGACCTGTGTAATGAGCCCGATGCGATGACCCATCCAGAAGGCATGCAAATCAAGATCACTCGCCAGGAAATTGGCCGTATTGTCGGATGTTCCCGTGAGATGGTTGGGCGCGTGCTGAAAACCCTGGAAGAGCAGGGCTTGGTATCGGTCAAAGGTAAAACTATGGTGGTTTACGGCACCCGTTAAATACCTGTCCCAGAGTCAAATACCACAGACACAAAAAAGGGCGATGTAATCAATCGCCCTTTTTTGTGTCTGTGATTTTATCTAGCTAACTTTCTAAAAACCCCACTAGCATCAGTTAAACATCTCCATCAATTTTCGTCCCGGCTCTTCCTCGCGCATAAAAGCCTCGCCAACCAAAAATGCATCGACACTGTGCCCGCGCATGGCCGCGACATCATCCGTCGTGTGGATACCGCTTTCTGTTACAACAATGCGGTCCTTGGGAATCAGATTGAGCAGTTTAAAAGTGTTCTCCAGCTGTACCTCAAAGGTGTGCAGATTACGATTGTTAATTCCAATTAGACGGTTGGGGAGAGCCAACGCCCTCTCCAGCTCTGCGCGATTGTGCACTTCCACCAGCACATCCAATCCCAATTCCAGGGCCAAACCATTGAGTTCCTGCATTTGCTGATCTTCCAGGCAGGCGGCAATGAGCAGGATGCAATCAGCTCCAATAGCGCGCGCCTCAAACACCTGGTAAGGGTCCACGGTAAAGTCCTTACGCAAAACCGGTAAACGAACCGCGTTGCGCGCCTGCTGCAAATAACTGTCATCGCCCTGGAAAAAATCCCTATCGGTGAGTACCGACAAGCATGCCGCGCCACCTCTCTCATAACTGGTCGCAATTTCTGCGGGAAGAAAGTCCTCGCGAATCACCCCCTTGCTGGGGGAAGCCTTTTTGATTTCCGCAATCACTGCGGCCTCACCCTCGGCGATTTTGTATTCCAATGCCGCGACAAATCCCCTCGCCGGTGGTTGGTCCTCCGCGCTCAGACGTATTTCTTCCAGACTGCATTGAGATTTGCGCTCCGCCACTTCCTGCCACTTGCGCTCGATAATAGTTTTTAAAATGGTCGGTGTGCTCACGATTTCACTTCCTCGGGGCGAAAGGCGCTGGTAAAGGCAGCCAGGTCATTGATTTTTTCTGCGGCCAAACCGCTATCGATGGCGTCCTGCGCCATGGCGACACCCTGCTCTGCCGTGCTCGCAGTGCCGCTGACATAAATGGCCAGGCCGGCATTCAGGGCGATAATATCTGCAGCTTTTTTCCCTGCCCCAGTTTCACGTTTACCCAATGCGTCGCGAATCAAGGATAGAGACTCTGCGGCACCCGCAACAATCAAGCCATCCAGGCTTTGGCGGGGCAGACCAAAGGCTTCGGGGCAGAGAGTAAACTCACTAATAACACCATCTTTCAATTCCACCGCAAAAGTATCTGCGGCGATACTGGCTTCGTCGAGGCCGTCATCGCTGTGCAGGACCAGCACGTGCTCAGAACCAAGTCGTTGCAGGACTTCAGCCAACAAACGACAGTAGCGTTTCTCATAAACACCAATAACCTTGCGCTTAACTCCGGCGGGGTTGGTCATGGGGCCGAGCAGATTAAAAATAGTGCGCAGCCCCAGTGCTTTGCGCGCTGGGCCTACATGACGAACGGCGCTATGAAAACTGGGCGCAAACATAAAGCCGATACCGATTGTTTCCACACAGCGGGCCATTTGCTCCGCGCTTAAATCCAGATAAACCCCGGCGCGTTCGAGCAAATCGGCGGAGCCACTACTAGAAGACACCGAGCGGTTGCCATGTTTGGCCACCCTGGCCCCAGCTGCAGCTGCAACAAAGCTACTGGCACTGGATACATTAAATAGATTTGCGCCATCTCCGCCGGTGCCGACGATGTCTACGGTATTCTCAAGGTCGAGTTCAACCTTAGTGGCCAGTGCCCGCATGGTTTCCACCGCACCGACGATCTCGTCGACAGTTTCACCGCGAATGCGCAACGCGATCAGTAGGGCTCCTATCTGCGCTTCCAGGGCTTCACCACGCATGATTTGGCCCACAGTCTCGCGCATCTCCTCACGGCTCAAATGCTCTCCATCCACCAACTTGGCGATAGCATTTTGTATATTCATTGTGCCCCCCTTGTCCCGCTCAATATTGATTGGTGCGAAGCGTAATTAACTGCCCCGCGTTTTGCCCTTCGCATCAGGACTCGAGAAAATTCTTCAACATATCGTGGCCATGCATGGTGAGAATGGACTCTGGATGAAACTGCACGCCCTCTATCGGTAATTCCCGGTGGCGCAGCCCCATAATTTCATCAATCTCGCCGTTAGGCGTCTCCGTCCAGGCGGTAATTTCCAGGCATTCAGGCAAGCTGCCCTTTTCCACCACCAGGGAGTGATAACGGGTGGCCTCGAAAGGATTGGATAGGCCGTGAAACACTCCCAGGTTGTTGTGCACTATAGGCGATGTTTTACCGTGCATAACCTGGCCGGCACGTACGACGCGACCACCAAAAACCTGGCCGATACTCTGGTGACCAAGGCAAATACCCAAAATAGGGATACGCCCGGCGAAATGGCGAATCGTCTCCAGGGAAATGCCTGCCTCATTGGGTGTGCAGGGCCCTGGTGAAATCACAATTTTCGCCGGGGCCAACTGCTCTATGTCCTCAAGGGTTATTTCGTCATTGCGCTTGACCACAACCTCAGCGCCCAGCTCCTCAAGGTACTGCACCACATTCCAGGTAAAGGAATCGTAGTTATCGATCATCAAAATCATTACTTGGCCCCCATAGCTTGTGCAGTATCGGTAGTTGCTTCCATGCGCTTTTGCAGTCGTGCGAGCGCCGCTTGGGTTGAGCGCAATTCGCGCAGAATTTCAGTTTGACTGGGTGGCAGACACATTTCATCCATTCGACGCAACTTGGCTTCCTCCAGATTATTGAGCACCACGCCAATAAACAGGTTAATCATGACAAAGGCGCCCATAACCACGAAACTGACAAAGTAGAGCCAGGCCCAAGGCATTGCATCCATAGCGGTATACATAATGTCGGTCCAATCCTCGAAGGTCACTATACGGAACAGACTCAACAGAGCTATCGGCAGGTTGCGCCAATGGGTTGGGTCTATCTCATGAAAGAGAAAGTAGCCCGCCACGCCATAGATATAAAAGATAATTCCCATCAAGATTGCGATGTGCATCATGCTCGGCAAGCTGCGCAACAGTGTATCCACCAGAGTACGCAGTTCAGGGAAGGCAGAAACCAGTCGCAACACCCGCAGGATCCGTACCAGGCGCGCGAGTGTTGCCAGGGGCCCTGTGGCAGGAATCAAGCTTAAGGCGATGATGGTGAAATCGAAGCAGTTCCAGCCGCTGGCAAAATAACGCCAGGGGCGCGATCCGTGCGAAGTTATTTTTATCGCTGCCTCTAAAATAAAAGCAGTCAGTACCAATTGGTTAACAACCCCCAATGCAGTACCAAAACGCTCCATCACCCATATTGAAGTCTCTAGCCCCACCGCCAGTGCATTAACCAGGATCATGCCAATGATCACCTGATTAAACAGGGGAGCTTCGACTATCTGTTGACAACGGGCAGCAAGAGATACTTTTTGAGAAATACTAGCTTCGCTCATTTTGTTCGATCTTTACTTCTACTTCTTTACAACTACTCGCCAGAGCCATGCCCGCTGCACGGAACAACGCCCTAGCCTTATTCATGGTCTCATCCCACTCGGATTGGGGATCTGAATCGGCCACCAGGCCGGCACCGGCCTGGATAAATAACTGTCCGTCCTTAATGACTGCGGTGCGAATTGCGATGGCTGTATCCATATTGCCATTCCAGGCCAGGTAACCCACCGCACCACCATAGATACCACGCTTCTCTGGTTCCAATTCATCAATAATTTCCATAGCGCGGATCTTTGGCGCCCCGGATAAAGTGCCGGCCGGAAGCGCCGCGCGCAGGGCATCCATACCGGTGAGCCCCTCCCGCAACTGACCGGTGACATTGGAGGTGATATGCATCACATGGGAGTAGCGTTCCACCACCATCTGCTCAGTGACCTGCACGCTGCCAGTCGCCGCTACACGGCCCACATCATTGCGCCCCAGATCGATCAACATCAGGTGCTCAGCACACTCTTTGGGGTCCGCCAATAGCTCCTGCTCCAGGGCTTTATCCTCCTCCTCGGAAGTACCGCGACGGCGGGTGCCTGCCAGCGGACGCACAGTCATCTCACCCTCTTCCAGGCGTACCAGAATCTCTGGACTGGAGCCCACAACCTGGTGATCCCCTAGGTCGAGGAAATACATATAGGGCGAGGGGTTCAGGCTGCGCAGGGCGCGATAAAAATTCAGTGGCGGGGCATCGAAAGGAGCCGACAAGCGCTGAGATGGCACCACCTGCATAACATCACCGGCGAGGACATATTCCTTTACCCTATCTACGGCCTTCTTGAAATTTTTCTCACCAAAGTGGGAGTGAAAAGCACCCTCTTCGATTCCCTTGCCATCCAGGTCCAGAGGCACTGTATCCGGTAAAGGCCGAGCCAACCTTTCCACCAGTTGATCCAGACACTGCTGGGCCCTCTCATAGGCATCGGCCTGGGAAGGGTCCGCATGCACAATAAAGATAACCGCACCGGCGAGGTTGTCGAACACCACCAGCTCATCACTGACCATCAGCAGGATATCCGGATTACCCAGGCTATCCTGCGGCATACTGTGCGCTAAACGCGGTTCAATATAGCGCACACAGTCATAGCCAAAATACCCAACCAAGCCACCGTTAAAACGCGGCAAATTGGCAAGTTCCGGTACCCGGTAGCGCTGCTGAAACTGCTCGACAAATGTCAGCGGATCGCGCTCGGTATAGCTTTCTATCACCGCCCCGTCACACTCCACCGTAACCTCATTGCCACGCACCCGAAGCAGGGTTCTGGCGGGCAATCCAATAATGGAGTAGCGCCCCCATTTCTCCCCGCCCTGTACCGACTCCAGCAGGTAGCTGTAGCGACCTTCGGCAAGCTTCAGATAAGTGGACAGGGGGGTTTCAATATCCGCCAGCACACGGCGCACTAGCGGTATACGGTTATAGCCCGAAGACACAAGTTGGGCGTATTCACTAGGGGTCATAGAGACTCCGATCTATTGGGTATTTTTCTTGTTGGCGCCAAAGTATAGGCGGCGCCCACGGGAGAGGTGGCCGAACGGTATTGTTGACCAGTTGGCCTCAGCGGATCAGTGGCGCCATCGCCAACTGCTGGATGTGGGGATAGTGTGATTCACGGAAATTCCCTCTGTGCAGGCGCACAAGTTTACAAATCCCGTATGCGGCGGGCAAGGGGCTGCCCGCCAAGTTTTTCTCAGGACAGGCTTTCGCGCATAGCACCGATCACTTCAGCGTAGTCGGGGGCATTGAAGATTGCAGAGCCTGCAACAAAAGTATCCGCGCCGGCTGCGGCAATCTCCGCAATATTGTCACGGTTGACCCCGCCATCAATCTCAAGGCGAATATCGTAACCAGAAGCGTCGATAAGCTGGCGCGCCTCGCGCAGTTTTTCCAGAGTGCCCGGAATAAACTTTTGCCCACCAAAGCCAGGGTTGACTGACATCAACAAAATCATATCCAGCTTGTCCATCACATACTTGGCCGCATCCAGTCCTGTGGCTGGGTTAAAGACCAAACCGGCCTTACAACCAAGACTGCGGATCAACTGTAGGGAGCGGTCCGGGTGACGCGAAGCCTCGGGGTGGAAAGTAATATAACTTGCGCCCGCATCGGCAAACATGCGAATCATATCGTCTACCGGCTCCACCATCAGGTGCACATCAATGGGCGCTTCGACACCATGCTTGCGCAACGCCTGGCACACCATTGGGCCAATGGTTAGATTGGGCACATAGTGGTTGTCCATCACATCGAAGTGCACCCAGTCAGCACCAGCGGCTAACACATTGTCCACCTCTTCACCAAGGCGGGCAAAGTCGGCGGAAAGAATCGAGGGAGCAATCTTGTAATCTGACATCATTATTTCCTTTAGTAACTCAATTTTCCGCGCTCAGGCGGCAATGCAGGTTTTCCAGGCGCTCGGGGGTGCCCACATCACACCAGTCCCCAGGGTATAAGTCCGCCTGTAGTTTGTCCTCATTGAAAGTAAAGACCTCGCCAAGGCCGAAGCATTCACGCACGTTGGGATAGCGGGTTAACACCTCGGAGCGTAGCCAACTAATACCGGCAAAGGTATAGCGGGGCTTAGCAGTCCCAGACAACAGGCCATTATCAATTCCGAAGTCCCCCTCAGGGTTATGTGGAGGATTTGGCACCATAAGAAGTCGGCCAGGGCAGCCCTCAGGCAGGGGACGATTCACCCACTGCGAAAGGTCAAAGTCACACCAGACATCCCCATTAACCACAAAGAATGGGCCCTCTCCCAGCAGCGGCATCGCGTTGAGAATCCCCCCTGCGGTCTCAAGGGGTCGGTCTTCTTGCTCCACAGAATACTGGATATCGAGTCCCCAGCGATCACCACTCCCCAGGTAATCACGAATCATATGGCCCAAATGGCCCAGGTTGATCACTACCCGTTGAACTCCCACAGCCTGTAGTCGCTCAAGCACATGCTCAATGAGCGGCTTGCCCGCCACAGACAACAAAGGCTTGGGGGTTTGGTCAGTAAGGGGGCGCATTCTACGCCCAAAGCCCGCAGCCAAGACCATAGCGGTTGTTGGGGCTATCTCAGTGAGCTGAGTCATTCAATTCATCTATCAGTTTTTATACAGCTTATTAGTGCTATTCACCGGCATAGCGATAATCACTGTACCAAGGCTGCTGCTCTATAAGCGGAAGTAGCTGTTGCTCAAACCACTGCGCAAACGGCTGAAGCTCCTCATAGCGCCCAGCAGTTTCCAGTACATAGCGTATCACCAGCGGCAAATCCCCCAGGTAGTTCTGCTTGCCATCGCGCAATGATAGACGTGGAAAAAGGCCCAGCACTTTAATATGACGCTGGAGCCCCATCCAGTCGAACCAAGTTAAGAACTCTTTAGGCTCGACAGGTTCCAGTACCCCAGCAGCTTCTGCAGTAGCGGCATAGGCTAAAGCCCAGCGCTCGACCCGCTGGCGTGGCCAGCGGATATAGCAGTCTCGCAACAGAGAGACCAAATCGTAGGTAATCGGTCCCCACACGGCATCCTGGAAGTCCACGATTCCAGGGCGCTCACCTCCACGGATCATTAAATTACGGCTATGGTAGTCTCTGTGCACTAGAGCTTGCGGTTGGCCTGCAGCACTCTCCAGCAACCGTTGAAAGGTCTCTTGCAGCAGGCGGTTTTCTACTTCACTCAGAGAGTAGCCGAGTAACTTGCCTACCAGCCACTCGGGCATAATACGCATCTCTGTCAGCAATAGTTCCCGGTTGTAATCTGGAAACAGATCCTCTGTACGGGGTATCTGCTGGAGACTCAGCAGCTCACTCATTACCTCCGCATAGAGCCCCTCAACACTGTCATTACTCAGCACATCGAATAATTGGGTATCACCCAAGTCTTCCAATAGCAGGTACCCATTGGCTGTATCAGCTGCTATTACCATGGGGGTGTGCACACCATTGCGCCGCAGATAATCGGCAACTGCCACAAATTGGGCTGGGTTAGTACACTCAGGTGGAGAATCAACAGCGATTAACCTGGGCTCAGTAGAAGTGCGGAAATAGCGCCGAAAGCCCGCATCCCCAGCAAGGTTGGCCAAGTCTGCTGGAAATTCAATATCCAGAGCCTTACCCACCCAAAGAGCCAAAGCCTCTTGTCGCAGGTCATCACTCACAGTACACCCTTCATTTATTGTTCGGCCCATCAATGATTCTTTCTATCGCGGCAGTTTCCCATTAAGCAGCTCGTATTGAAACCCTGCCCCAGGGAGCTTGAAGCGACTATAACATTCTCGCCTCTTACATCCGTACCATCTGTGCGGCTATTAACCACTTCTACATTCAAGTAGAATCGGGCGATAATTTTTTGCGCGCCCCGGCTGGATAGCTGTCGCACGCATCTGCCGATACAAGAAACACCAAAGAATAGCCGGAACCTATCGATTGATGCTTGAAGTCTCCCGGTGGCGTCGCCTCGCTCTAGCAATAGCTCAGAATCCACGAGCCCACTCTCTAGCCCTCGGTTTGTTGGCCGCGCACCCTATATGGACTCATGCGGACCAAACCGCCGTAGATCCCGAATACAACCCCTATCTGTACTTAGACTGGTTACCACGTTCTGAATTGACCCCTGAGGAAAGCGCCAGAGTACCGGCGATTTGCTCCGGAGCCTTTATCGAACCGCCTAGGGATTACCCCGATGCCAACTTGCCCCCTGAAGACGCGCCACTACGTGCCACAGCCGAGCAGTCTCGCATCCTCGATGACGGATCTGCCGAATTAATTGGCAACGTCCATATCACCCAAGGCTATCGCCAATTATTTGCCGATGAAGTGACCCTCAACCGCCAGACCAACACCGCTTTCCTAAGTGGCGCTATCGAACTGCGCGAACCCAATTTACTCGTTCGAGGGGACTCGGCAGAGGTTCACACCGATACCGAAGCGGCCTCCATTGAGGACGCAACATATGTTGTCCACGACGAATTTATTCATGGTGACGCCGCCCAAGTCGCACGTCAGACCAGTGGTGAATTGACCCTTACCGATGGCACCTATACCCGCTGTGAGCCGGGCCGGGCTTTCTGGCGCTTGAGTGGCGGAGAAATCAATATCGATCAAGTGGAGAGCCAGGGAACCGCAAGGGATGTACGCCTGGAGATACTGGATGTTCCCGTACTCTACTTCCCTTATTTTCGCTTCCCGGTGGGCGATGCGCGCATGTCGGGCTTCCTTTTTCCTTCTCTAAGCAACAGCGATAAGAATGGCTGGGACCTATCTGTTCCGTATTACTGGAACATCGCCCCAGAGATGGATGCGACCATCACTCCACGCTACATCCAGTATCGCGGCACTGGTCTGGAAGTAGAATTCCGCCACCTAAGCCCTGTGTTCAACACCGAAATACGCCTAGCCGACCTCCCCAATGATAAGGGCGGCAATAGTGATCTCGCCCAGGAATTGATTGACCGGGGCTTCCCTGAGGATCTGGTTCTACCTTACAAAGGGGACGATCGCTGGTTAGTGAACCTGGAACAACAGGGTGGTTATAGCGGCAGTATCTGGCGTACCGACATCGACTACACCAAGGTGAGCGATCCCGACTATTTTCGCGATTTAAGTACCGCCAACCTTGATATCAACGCGGAAACCCAGGTTAGCCAAAAAGCCCAGGGTAGACTCACTTTTGAAAACTGGGCAATCAGCCTTCGTGCCCAGGATTACCAAGTGCTGGAAAATGATCGTTTCGATACTTTCGCCCAGCTGCCTCGGCTAGATGTGGATGGCAATTACCGCTGGGGTGACTGGCAACTAGCCTTGCAAAATGAAGCCACTGTATGGCGGCACCAGGACACTCAGACGATCAGGTTTATTAGAGATATTGATGACCCCGACAGTGTCACTGAGCTAACAAGAGACTTTATCACCGCAGACCGCCTGCGTCTGGACTATGAGCTTTTTTGGGATAAAGAATGGCTGTGGGGCTACTTTAAGCCGGGTTTGGCAGGTCGCTATCTGGGTTATCAGGTCAGCGACACCTTCTTGCCAGAAGGTGCCAACGACACGCCAAGCGCTTCCGCCGCCCAGCTTACCCTGGACACCGGCCTCTACTTCGAACGTGATGGCTTTGCCTTTAATCGCGAATATATCCAGACTCTGGAGCCACGCCTATACGGACTACTCAGTAGTAGCGCCAACCAGGAAGGTTTCTTCGATATTACTGGGGATGACATAAACGATATAGGCCCCATCGACCCCCAAAGTAATAACTTACTCTATGACACCTCGCTATTCACCTTCAGCTACGATCAGCTATTTCGCCATAGCCGTTTTACCGGCAATGATCGTATTGACGATGCAAGTAGGGTTGCTCTAGGGCTAACCACCCGCTTTATTGAGCCTATTAGTGGCCGTGACTTGCTGTCTGCAAGTGTCGGCCAGGTTTTCTACTCCAGCGATACCCAGATTGGTCTGCGCGAGCTTATCGAAGAAACCCCTCGCTCTGAGCTTGCCGCCAGACTGGAAAGCCGCCCAATTCAATCCCTACGAATTGGCAGTGAGCTGGTCTACGATGACACAGAGCACAATGTCAACCGCGGCAACTTCAGCTTGCGCTACTTTGATGATGAAGCGCGTATTTTTAACCTCAGTTACTACTATAAGCGTGACAATGTCACATTTATCAATAAGGACGGTGTGGAGCAGGTCGGCCCTACACGCCAGCTGAACAGCTCCACTGTACTGCCTATCAACACGCACACTTCTATAATGGCTGGCGCAGCTTACGATTTGTCATTGAACCGGGAACTGGAATACCTGGCAGGTATCGAATATGACGACTGCTGCTATCGTGCGCGCCTTTTATGGCGCCGAACCCTGGACAATGACCTAGCCGGTGTTGTTAGAGCTGAAGACCTCCAATACGATGAAGGTATATACCTCGAAATACAACTGAAGGGTCTAGCAGGATTTGGCGCAACGGTCACTCAAATGCTAAGCCAAGGAATTGCCAATTTTGATCAGAGAGAAAAGCTGAAACCGTGATGAAAATAATGCAGAAATTGATGCCGAAATTAGGCTTGTCATCCGTTCTGGCTGCTTGCGTCCTGATCGCCGGCACGGTCACAGCGCAAGTACAAACCCTGGACCGGGTAGTCGCCGTTGTAGATGAAGATGTGGTTATGGCCAGTGAACTTGCCCAGCGCATGAATACCATCGCCAGCCAAATTCAAGCCCAACAGGTCCAAGCACCGCCTGTGGATGTTTTGCGTCGTCAGGTACTGGAACAACTGATTATCGAACGATTACAGCTACAGATGGCCTCCCGGGCGGGCGTTACAATATCTGAATCCGAGCTCGATCAAGCCATCGCTCGCGTTCAACAAAATGCGAGTGTCAGTCCGGAAGAATTTCGTCAGCGCCTGCGTTCCGATGGTATGACCATGAAAAGCTTTCGCCAGCAGATCCGTCAGGAACTGATGATCCGCCGGGTAGAACAAGGCAGCGTCAACCGCCGAATCCAGATCACCGACCAAGACATCGACAATTTCCTTCGCTCTAAAGAGGGCGAGTTCTGGAAGTCCCCTCAGTATGAGCTGGGACATATCTTGATCCCCATCAGCTCCAGTGCTCCAGCCAGCGAAGTTACCCAGGCTCGCGAGAAAGCCGAGGAGCTGGTTCAGCAGGTGCGCGGCGGCACTGACTTTCGTCGCCTGGCGATCGCCAACTCTGCTGGGCAGAATGCCCTCGCCGGTGGCGACCTGGGTTGGCGCAAAACAGTGGAACTCCCCACCCTATTTGCTGATGCGCTAAGCGGCCTCAAGGTAGGTGATATCACCGAACCATTCCGCAGTGATGCCGGCTTCCACCTGCTCAAGATTCATGCACAAAAAGGTGCCAGCGAGCAATTAGTGGAGCAGACTAAAGTTCGCCATATCCTGCTCAAACCCTCAGCCATCCTCACGGATGATGAAGCCTACAACAAGCTGGTAGCCATGCGAGAAGAGGCGATGGCTAGCGATAACTTTACCGAGCTCGCTCGCGAGAATTCCGAAGATATTGGCTCCATGCTGTCCGGCGGTGATCTCGGCTGGTCTATGCCAGGACAATTTGTGCCTGAATTTACCCAGGCCATGAACACCACCGGCATCGGCGAAATCAGCCTGCCATTTCGCAGCCAATTCGGCTGGCATATCCTGATGGTCGAGGGGCGACGCAAACAAGATATGACCGATCAATATATTCGCAACCAGGCTGCCAACCTCTTACGCAACCGCCGCTATGAAGAAGAACTGCAAAATTGGCGCAGGGAAATCCGCGACCAGGCTTATGTAGAAATTAAATTAAAAGATGAAAAGCAAGAAGGCCCTGAACAGGAAGCGCAATAAAAGCGCTTTTTAAGACCTCGAAGACCGGGCCAAAGCGCCCGGTTTTTTATTCGTATAAAGTGTGGCTCCTCTATGATACCCAGAATCGCGCTGACCCCCGGAGAACCCGCCGGTATTGGCCCAGAGATATGTGTAAAATTGTCTCAGCATGGCAGCCCTGCACAACTGATTACCATTGCGGACCCAAGCCTGCTGGAGCGGGCTGCTAAAAAGCTAGGACTCCCCCTTCAGCTTATATCTTTCTCTGAAGATACCCCGCTATCGGAAACAGCACCAGGTAGCCTCTATATTTTAGAAAGTCCTTTAAAGCAGCCATCCCTACCTGGAAAGCTAAACACCGCCAACGCCTTCTATGTATTGAGGACATTGGAGATAGCCGCAGATGGATGTCAAAATGGTCAATTTGATGCGTTAGTGACGGGCCCTGTACATAAGGGGGTAATCAATGAAGCTGGATTTCCCTTCAGTGGCCATACCGAGTTTTTTGCGGAGCGAGCAGGCGTAGCACAAGTAGTCATGATGCTGGCTGCGCAGGAGCTTCGAGTAGCCCTTGTCACTACACATCTTCCACTTAAAGATGTGAGCACAGCAATAACTGGCAAACGTCTGGAGCTCATCACCGAGATTCTACACGGCGGTCTGCGCGATCAGTTCCGTATCCATTCACCTCACATTGGGGTTTGTGGATTGAACCCTCATGCTGGAGAGGGGGGCCACTTGGGCCGGGAAGAAATCGAAGTGATTCAGCCAGCACTGGAAAGGCTGCGTCAACGTGGCCTTCATCTGACCGGGCCACTACCGGCAGACACACTGTTTACCCCACCCCAGTTAGAGCATTTCGATGCAGTACTTGCCATGTATCACGATCAGGGCCTGCCAGTGTTAAAATTTCATGGCTTCGGCAAGGCGGTTAATATCACCCTGGGTTTACCTTATATTCGCACCTCGGTCGATCATGGCACCGCCCTGGACTTAGCGGGCACTGGCAAAGCCAGTTGTGGCAGTCTCGAAGCTGCCCTCACTCAGGCAATAGAACTGGCACAACTACGGAAACAGCAGGTGATATAACATCCTGTTTGCCTAATACCACTATTTGAATTGCAGATTAATTAATGGACAATTTTTTCCAACATAAGGCACGCAAGCGTTTTGGCCAGAACTTTTTGGTCGATGGGAATATCATCGAGCGTATAGTTCGTTCAATAGCCCCTAAAGAAACCGATAAATTGGTCGAAATAGGCCCTGGACAAGGGGCTATTACCGAATTGCTAATACAACGTTGTCCCTCACTCACAGCCGTGGAACTGGACCGGGACCTGATTCCTCTGTTGGAATTTAAATTCAGGGACTACCCTGATTTCAAGATTATTGAGCGAGACGCATTGAAATTCGATTTTGGAGAATTTGCCGGTGAGAGCCCTCTGCGTATTGTTGGCAATCTCCCCTACAATATTTCCACGCCTCTTTTATTTCATTTGCTCAGTTTCAAAAGCAAAGTGCAGGACATGCACTTTATGCTGCAAAAGGAGGTAGTCGATCGCCTCGGAGCCAGCCCTGGTACCAAGTCCTATGGCCGTCTCACAGTAATGGTACAGTATTACTGCCGTGTTCAAGGGCTATTTCCAGTACCACCTCAGTCCTTCAGGCCAGCCCCTAAAGTGGAGTCTGCTATTGTCCGTCTAATACCCCATAGTAAGATCCCCTATATTGCTGAAGATGAAAAACTATTGGAAAGAATCGTCAATGTCGCTTTTCAGCAACGCCGTAAAACACTGCGCAATGCACTAAAGCCCCTGTTCCCAGACCTCGATCCAGATCAACTGCCAGTGGATGCCAGCCGTCGCCCAGAAACTCTGAGTGTGCAAGAGTTTGTACAGCTATCAAATTACTGCACAAAACTTGGACAACACTGAGCAAGCTAAGCTTCGGGAGATAAGAGTTTGGCTACCTATGCTATTGGCGACATTCAGGGTTGTTTCGAATCTTTAAAGCGCCTATTAAAGAAAATCCATTTTAGTTTTGACAGTGACAAACTATGGATCGCCGGAGATTTAGTGCACCGTGGCGAAGACAGTCTGGGGACTTTACGCTTTCTCTATGAACACCGTTATCAAGTTACCGCTGTTCTCGGCAATCACGATCTGCATCTCTTGGCCTTGGCACATGGGGCCAAGCATCTTGCAGAGAAAGAGCAAGATCTCGCAAAGATTCTAAGGGCAAAAGATTCAGATCGTCTGTTAAGCTGGCTACAGACCCTTCCCTTAATGGTACATAAAAAGGGATACACTATGGTCCACGCCGGTATCCCCCCTATCTGGAATATTACCAAAGCCCAAAAGCTATCTCGTGAGGTAGAGCATGCTCTCTCGAATGAAGCCATGGCAAAGGCCTTTTTTTACGGCATGTATGGTAATGAACCCCACTGCTGGGATGATCACCTAATCGGAATTGAGCGGCTTCGTTCAATTACCAATTATTTCACGCGTATGCGCCTCTGCAAGGAGGATGGCACCCTCGACCTTGTTACCAAACGTGGGCCTCAGGCATCCCATGGTGATTACAAGCCCTGGTTTAGTTTTTCTAATAGAAAGACTAAAAATGACAAAATAATTTTTGGCCACTGGGCCGCCCTTGAAGGAAGAGCCGATACCGAAAATATCTATGCTTTGGATACCGGCTGTGTATGGGGGGGATATCTAACAGCTATGCGCCTGGGAGACGAAGAGTTTTTTTGTACAGACTGCAGCCTCTGAGCCTCCACAAAACTATAAAAAATCTCAGGGGTCAATGGAGGCTACTAGAAATTTAGTTTTGTCCTTAGAGCTGTATACCTGACTTGAGGGTTTATACGCTCAACAATATCACCCCGGAGACAGCTAATAAAGGAGCTGAAATAACTCGCCCCCACTTATAAAGTGAAAGTAAAGAGAACCCCGTTATAGCAAGCATGTAAATCAAAAAATGGGCCGCTGACTCCAGCCCATTTATAAAGAGAACTACCATAATCCCAGGCATGGATATTAGGATACCTTTGAAGTACTCCTGAATAACAATTTCACCCTTTCCACAAGATTTCATCATCATCCAAAAATTGACTTCAGCCTCATCCTCCAAAATGGAATTTATTGCGTAGGTAAAAATTATTGAAGAGCCAACTACCAATAAAATACGCAAGGCAATCAAAACCTCATTAGCCGCAAACACATAACAACAAATAGTAATTGCAAACGCGATTAGCAATCTGATGACTATACGCGATTTTTTTAATAAAACTGTCCTTGATTGTGAAAACAAAATTTGTCTATATTTGAGCCTCATTAAAGACAAAAAAGAAAGCAATTGGATGGTACAGAATAAGAAAAACCAAGTCAGGTACCCTAAGATACTAAACGGCTCTCCCAAGTACACCAACACTAAGAGCGGAAGCAACCATAACGCCCAAAAAAGTGGATTGTATTTAAGCTGAACTATACATAGAGATTTAATCAAGTCTAGAGGGTGGAAGCAGCTCAGATACCACTTTAACTCCGCAGGTTCAGGAGACAACAGAATTCCACAAACCGCAAAAGCAATATGCGCCACTAGAAGAATAGAGAGAGAAGTCCTTATATCTCCACCCTCTCCTGTCAAGAGCAAGCTTACAGGAAGATGAATCATCATCAATACAGGGGTTATTATTGAGGCCAGCCCAATTAAAATCCATTGATTTGCCTCAACCCAAATTCTCAGCCTAAAGGCAACCCCCTGCAAACAACAAGTTATTCAAAGACAGGCTCACAACATTACCTCCGTTTCTTTTTCTGAAAAAGAAACGGAATTATGACTCGCGTAAATAAGCATTCCAGAATAATCTGATAAATGCTCGACCAAAGCTCTGCTAGAGTTATCATCCAAAGCATTGAAGGGCTCATCCAATAAAAGAACTCCATTTTCTTTAAATAAGGCACAAACTATAGCTACTTTTCTTCGCTGCCCTTCCGATAAGTCGGAAACTTTTGCACAAGAATGAATATCGCACAAAAACTCTTCTTTAAATTCATTTAAACGGTCAGATTTTTGTATATGGCAAACAGATAGGACTTCCTCAACAGATAAATAACTTGGAAGGGTGACCGCATCAGAAAACACTCCACACCATTCTCTTCGGCTTGACCTTTTTATTTCCCCAAGTAAATTAATAGTACCTGAGGAGATAGAAATTAGACCTGATATCCCGAGCAAAAGACTTGTCTTCCCCGAGCCATTCTTTCCCAATATTTTATTATTCTGGCAGAGGCAGAGAAGGACAGATTTTCAATAACACTGTTTATTCCTCTATGAACATATAGAGCATCAACAACCAATTGATTCAAAACTTCTTCACTCCATAAAGAATAAGCTATCCTAAATAACAAAGAGTAGTGACTCCTTGTGGAGTT
Source organism: Microbulbifer variabilis (assembly GCF_023716485.1). NCBI lineage: Bacteria > Pseudomonadati > Pseudomonadota > Gammaproteobacteria > Cellvibrionales > Microbulbiferaceae > Microbulbifer > Microbulbifer variabilis. The sequence continues at coordinate 492,634 of NZ_CP092418.1, read as the reverse complement.
AATAGTTCCAGAGTTCTTAGAGAATTGGCAGTAAGTAGTGGAATCCCTCCCACTACACAACATTACAATCAGAGAAGATAGTTACTTAAGCTTCGTAACCATTTGGGTTTTGAGACTGCCAACGCCAAGTATCCTCTACCATCCGTTCCAGGCTATGCTCAGCCTTCCAGCCAAGCTCACTCTCCGCCAGAGTTGGATCTGCATAACATTCAGCAATATCTCCCACTCGACGGGGTACTATTTTATAGGGTATAGACTTCCCGCTAGCCGCCTCAAAAGCCCTTACTACCTCTAATACTGAATTTCCCTTGCCTGTACCAAGATTATGGGTATAGCAACCTACGGGGGTTGAGGATTTACACAACATATTTAAAGCTGCAAGATGACCTCGAGCCAAGTCCACCACGTGGATATAATCTCTGACACCAGTACCATCTACCGTAGCGTAGTCATCCCCAAAAACCTGTAGGAATGGCCGCCGACCAACAGCAACCTGGGCAACATAAGGCAGTAAATTATTAGGTATACCGCGAGGATCTTCACCAATTAAACCACTCTTATGTGCACCAATTGGATTAAAGTACCTCAAAAGACTTACCTTCCAACCGTTACCTGGCGCTGAGCAAATATCCCTCATTATATTCTCTACCATCAGCTTACTAGCACCATATGGGTTTGTAGCACCAGTGGGAAAGCTTTCATGTATAGGTACCGTTTCTGGATCTCCATAGACCGTGGCTGAGGAACTGAAAATAATTTGTTTAGTGTCAAACTCCTCCATCACCTCCATAAGTGCCAAGGTACCAGCCACATTATTTTGGTAATAGCGCAAAGGTTGAGCTACAGATTCACCCACTGCTTTAAGGCCTGCAAAATGAATTACTGCCTTTATCTTGTGATCAGTAAATACTTGGCGAAGCCTAGGCTTATCAGCAATATCCAGATCAAAAAAAGGTATATCCTCACCTGTGATCAGATTTACCCTGTTTAAGGCCTCACGACTGCTATTGGAGAGGTTATCCACCACTACTGGCTGTAATCCAGCCAAAAGCATCTCAACACAGGTGTGACTACCAATATAACCAGCACCGCCAGTCACTAAAATCGCCATTTCAGTTCCTTATTAACCCACTTACTTCTTCTGAGTCGTAAGTAAAGACCAAAACTGCCATTAAATTCAACCTCTCTGAATGACAATCCAGTGCCGTAGTGAACCAAAAAGCTATGCTGGAAAAGCCGGAACCGTTTCATCGAATCCGGGGAAGGACAAGGTTAGCAACGGCGATAATGAATAGCGCTTTATGCCGGGCAACACTCAAACAAGGTAATGACTGGATAACCGCCAATCAAACACTTTGCGGGAGCCACAGTAAATACAGTCTTCGAAACAACTAGTCAGTGCTCTGATTCAAAATGATAAGCAGGACGCTGGACTCTGCCCACCAGGCTACAGGGAGGTAAATTCCATGACAATTTTTAATCACTACCTGGAACGATACGAGTCAATCCAGGATGAAGAGCTCAGTATTCAAGAATACCTGGAACTCTGTAAGACAGACCGCAGCGCCTATGCGTCACCCGCTGAGAGAATGCTGATGGCCATTGGAGAGGCAGAGCTGATAGATACCTCTCGAGATCCTCGCTTGTCACGTATTTTCTGTAATAAAGTCATCAAACGCTATAAGGCTTTCGGCGAGTTCTATGGTATGGAAGAGGCAATTGAGCAAATCGTCTCCTTCTTCCGACATGCCGCTCAAGGGCTGGAAGAGAAAAAACAAATACTCTATTTATTAGGGCCTGTTGGGGGCGGTAAATCCTCACTGGCAGAACGTCTTAAAGCACTTATGGAGCAGGTGCCGATCTACGCAATCAAAGGGTCTCCGGTTTTTGAATCTCCTTTGAGTTTGTTCTCCCCCAATGAGGATGGGCGTATCCTTGAAGAAGACTACGGTATTGCTAGACGCTATGTAAATACTATCATGTCCCCTTGGGCTGTTAAGCGCCTTCATGAATTCAAAGGTGATATCAGTAAGTTTCGGGTAGTTAAGATCCGCCCATCGATTCTTGATCAAGTTGCCATCTCCAAAACTGAACCTGGCGACGAAAACAATCAGGACATCTCCTCCCTGGTTGGCAAAATTGATATCAGAAAACTAGAGGATTTTCCTCAGAATGATCCAGATGCCTACAGCTTTTCAGGCAGTCTCTGTCGTGCCAACCAAGGGCTGATGGAATTTGTTGAGATGTTTAAGGCCCCGATCAAGGTGCTTCACCCCCTACTTACCGCAACCCAAGAGGGCAACTACAATAGCACCGAAGGACTCGGGTCTATACCATTTAATGGGACCATTCTGGCACATTCTAATGAGTCTGAATGGCAGTCTTTCCGAAATAATCGCAACAACGAGGCCTTCCTTGACAGAATTTATATTGTCAAAGTCCCCTACTGTGTTCGAGTTCAGGAAGAAATCAGAATCTATCAGAAGTTACTGGAAAATAGCTCCCTTTCAAAAGCTCCATGTGCGCCTGACACCTTACGTATGTTGGCTCAATTTTCGGTGCTCTCACGGATTAAAAACCCGGAAAATTCAAGCCTCTACTCGAAAATGCGCATTTATGATGGAGAAAATCTGAAAGATACAGACCCCAAAGCCAAAACTATACAAGAGTATCGAGATAATGCCGGCGTCGATGAAGGAATGAATGGGCTGTCCACTCGTTTTGCCTTCAAAATACTCTCCAAAGTTTTTAATTTTGATGCTACAGAAGTAGCAGCCAATCCTGTGCATTTACTCTATGTCCTGGAACAACAAATAGAACAAGAACAATTCCCTCCAGAAATACAAGAGAACTATCTTGGATTCATCAAGGAATATCTCGCTCCAAGATATGTAGAATTTATTGGCAAGGAAATCCAAACCGCATATCTCGAGTCGTATGCCGAGTATGGACAAAATTTATTTGATAGATACGTCACTTATGCGGACTTCTGGATTCAGGATCAGGAATATCGAGATCCAGAGACTGGGGAAATCCTAGACCGTGGCGCACTAAATGAAGAATTAGAGAAAACAGAAAAACCTGCAGGTATCTCTAATCCAAAAGACTTCCGCAATGAAATTGTAAACTTTGTTTTACGTGCTCGCGCCAACAATCAGGGGAAAAATCCAGATTGGCGATCCTATGAGAAATTGCGCGCCGTTATTGAGAAAAAGATGTTCTCGAACACCGAGGACCTCCTGCCAGTTATTTCCTTTAATACCAAAGCTTCTGCGGATGACAAGCGCAAGCATGCAGACTTTGTTGCCCGCATGGTAGAACGCGGCTATACAGAAAAACAGGTTCGCCTGTTATCAGAGTGGTATCTCCGAGTACGTAAATCTCAGTAGATGAATTAATTGCAATGACGGATAGACACTTTCAAGTATCTATTCCTATTTTTCTAGAGCTGAAAAATTTCGTCTATTAGGATCCCTATAGGGGCCCTAATAGACGACAGAAGCATTTCTGAATAGATTACATGGTGGCCTTGCCAGATGGTTTTATTCAGACTAAAGGCAGAACTATGAGCTATATCATCGACCGCCGCCTAAATGGAAAAAAGAAAAGTACTGTAAATCGGCAACGCTTTTTAAGACGCTATAAAGCCCATATCAAAAAAGCCGTGGGTGACGCTATGAACAGCCGATCCATAATGGACATGGACAAGGGCGAACGCATCAGCATTCCTACCCGGGATATCAGTGAGCCCCTTTTTTCACATGGCTCAGGGGGTCATGTCGAGCGTGTTTTACCCGGCAACAAAGAATTTACCACAGGGGATCGTATTCCACGCCAGCAACCTAAAGGTGGTGATGGCAATGGCGGAGGAGCCAGTGATAGTGGCGAGGGAGTGGATGACTTTGTCTTTCAAATTTCACAGGAAGAATTTCTCGACTTTATGTTTGAGGGGCTACAACTGCCCAACATGGTTAAACAAAGGCTCGCCGGTAATGAGTCCTTTCAAGTTGTCCGCGCTGGAATCAGTAACGAAGGCACCCCTGGTCGGTTAAATGTCATTCGCTCCTTAAGAGCAGCTCATGCTCGTCGTATCGCACTCACTAGTAGTAAAAGACGAAATATCCGTGAACTAGAGACATCCCTAGAGTTAGAGGAACAAAAAGATACTGCTTTGCGCGATCAGCGCAAGATAGAGGCTCTGAAAGGCGAAATCGCTGAGTTGCGCCGCCGTGTTGGGCGGGTGCCATTTTTGGATGATTTTGATCTGAAATACAATCTATTAATCAAACAACCAAAACCTCGTTCGCGTGCGGTTATGTTCTGCCTTATGGACGTATCCGGCTCTATGAATCAAGCCACTAAAGACATGGCTAAGCGCTTTTTCCTCCTGCTTTATCTATTCCTGCAACGCAGTTATGAATACACAGAAGTCGTTTTTATCCGCCACCACACTAGCGCCAAGGAAGTGGATGAAGAGGAATTTTTCTACTCTCGTGAGACAGGGGGAACCATCGTCTCCAGCGCTCTGAAGTTAATGAGACGGATTATGCACGATCGATACCCGGAGAGTGAATGGAATATTTACGGCGCCCAAGCTTCAGATGGCGACAACTGGAATGATGACTCCAGCACCTGCCATCGTATCCTAATTGACGACATCATGCCCCATGTACAGTACTACTCCTACGTGGAAATAACTCCCAGAGACCACCAAGCCTTGTGGGAAGAATACGAAAGTGTACGTACCCTATTCCCAAATCACTTCGCCATGGAGCAAATTGTGGATGTGCAGGATATTTACCCTGTATTCCGTCAACTGTTCAGCCAGAAGGTGACCGCTCGATGCTAGATACATTTGCCAGCGGCAGCGATTCGCAAAAACCAGAATCAGCAAACCCTATTTCTACCACCTCAGAGTGGACATTTGAGCTGATCCAGGAATATGACCTCGCCATTGGCGCGTTGGCGGACGAATTTGGCCTGGATACCTACCCCAATCAAATTGAGGTTATCAGTTCAGAACAAATGATGGATGCCTACTCTTCGGTGGGTATGCCAGTGGGCTACAACCATTGGTCGTTTGGCAAGCAATTTATAAGTGTTGAGAATAATTATCAGCGCGGTTTAATGGGGCTCGCCTACGAAATTGTTATCAACTCCAACCCCTGCATCGCTTACCTCATGGAGGAAAACACCATGACAATGCAGGCCTTGGTGATCGCTCATGCATCCTATGGACACAATTCTTTTTTCAAGGGCAATTACCTTTTCCGCTCCTGGACGGATGCCAGTAGTATTATCGACTACCTAATCTTTGCCAAAAATTATATTTCCCGCTGTGAAGAACGCCACGGGCTTGATGAAGTCGAGGCCATTCTCGACTCCTGCCATGCCTTAATGAACTACGGCGTGGATCGCTATAAACGCCCTTACCCCATCTCAGCTATTGAAGAAGAGCGCCAACAACAGGAGCGTGAAGAATATCGGCAACGTCAACTCAACGATCTATGGCGAACAATCCCAAAACTTGGAGAAGGCACCGAGGAAACCAATGAGAAACGTTTTCCGGAGGAACCTCAGGAGAACCTCCTTTACTTTATCGAAAAAAATGCCCCCTTACTTGAAGGTTGGCAAAGAGAATTAGTACGTATCGTGCGCAAGCTCGCACAGTATTTTTATCCACAGCGCCAAACTCAAGTCATGAACGAGGGGTGGGCCACTTTTTGGCACTACACACTGCTAACAGAACTCTACCGGCGAGGACGAGTGACTGAAGGCTTTATGATGGAGTTCTTACAAAGTCATACGAACGTGATCTATCAGCCCAGTTTTGACAGTCCTTATTACAATGGCATCAATCCATACACCTTGGGCTTCAGTATATTCAGTGATCTCAGGCGTATCTGTGAAGAACCGACTGATGAAGATCGCCGCTGGTTCCCAGATATCGCTGGGAGCAATTGGCGAGAAACACTCCAATTTGCCATGCGTGACTTCAAGGATGAGAGTTTTATCCTACAGTTTCTCTCACCAAAAGTGATGCGCGATATGAAACTCTTTTGTGTCAGCGACAACGATCAGGAAAATGAAATTGTTGTCAGTGCAATCCATGACGAAAGTGGTTATCGACAACTTCGGGAGAATCTCGCCGGCCAGTACAACTTGGGTAATCGAGAACCCAACATACAGGTTTACTCTGTAGATACACGGGGAGATCGTTCACTCACCTTAAATCACACCCAGCATCGCCGCCGGCCACTTGGCAAAGATACTCCGGAAGTTTTAAGGCATCTACACAGACTCTGGGGTTTTGATATACATCTAAACAGCCTCAACGGCGATGAAATTACGGCTAGCTTCCACTGCCCTGAACAGGGCCGTGATCGGCAGGAAGGAGAAGAGGAGTCAATGCTGATTCCGAAACCTATCTGAATCTTTGCACGGGAGCTTTTTATTAAAACTCCCGTGCAAACGGGGCGAATGGCCAGGAATAAATCCAGGCAGAAAACTTGGCTTAGTGATCAGCCTCTAGCAGCAACCTGGCTTTAGCAGCCAGTTCACCGCGTTCTTCACGATGTGCCAGAAGGGCATCGGCCCCCGCATCCAGCCAGCGGGCTTTATCCAGATCTTCCTCAGCAGCCACAACCAGGATACGTAGGCTGCTATACTCGCTGCGCGACCTCAAGTAATCCAGTACCTGAAAGCCCCCGTCACCAACCAATGCGGCATCGACAACCAACAGCGCCGGCTTAGCATTAGCTAATAAAACACCAGCAGAGAAACTGTCACCAGCCACTTCAATTTCACAGCCGATATTTTTCAAGGCCTGGAGGCCTGAAGAAGTCAGTTCCGGATCTGTTGTCAGCAACAGAACTTTGCGACTGGGTATCGCCAGGTCATTCGGCACTGGCATAGAGTTATCCCGCAGGAAACCCACGAAGTCCTCTACACAAATCCGATGGTCGCCACGCCCAGGAAGCTTGTAAGCCTTGAGCTGCCCCCGCTCAATCCAGCGAATCACCGTTCGGAAGTTGACCCCACAATACCGAGCCGCTTCCCCGGTGGTTAGCACATGTAGTTCGCTCATATTTATTCTCCCCAACAACTGCAATCCTTGACGACCAGGTCAATTTCAAAAGCCCCAACTCCATCCCCCGAAGCCAGGCGCGAAATTATCCTGCCCAACAGGATCGCCCCTATAAATTATGCTGTTCAATGCTGCAAAACCAGCCCGAAATTCGGTCCATGTATTTAGTTAACGAACAGAGATACAACCCCCTCAAAAAATACTAAAAGATATAGTTGACAGGTATGACAGGTCACATAGAATGACTTCAGATTTAGCGGTACCAGTGTGTCGCCAGATCCTCTCCAGCGGGTATGGCCGGTAAGTCAGCGATCCCGCTATTGGCAATTAGATGTTTGCTAAGCGAATACCCTAAGACCCTGGGCCCCCTTGTTTTTTCGGGGCCTTTTTTTTATCTTGCCAAAACCTCTGACTCTCCTTCCCTGCTTTCTTACTTATCCAGCAGCACCCCTGCGGACATTGCCGGAACTAATGGACTTATGGCAGTACAATCACCTACCGAATTAATGATATCTCCAGCTCTGGAGAACAATTTTTGAAGATCTACCTTGTTGGCGGCGCAGTGCGCGACAGACTTTTGAATCGTCCAGTTACCGAGCGCGACTGGGTAGTGGTTGGGGCAGATGCAGATAGAATGCAGGACCTCGGATACAGCCCAGTCGGCAAAGATTTTCCAGTATTCCTACACCCTGAGACCGGTGAAGAATACGCGCTCGCTCGCACCGAAAGAAAGAGCGGACACGGCTATGGCGGTTTTACAGTTAACGCCGATGCCAATATCACCCTGGAAGAGGATCTCCTGCGGCGAGATCTCACTATTAATGCCATTGCAGAAGACACCGACGGCAAGCTAATAGACCCCTACGGCGGGCAGAAAGATCTGGAGGCACGGCTTTTGCGCCATGTTTCTCCTGCATTTGCCGAAGACCCCCTAAGAATACTGCGAGTAGCCCGCTTTGCCGCCCGCTACCATCACCTTGGCTTTAGCGTTGCCCCTGAGACCATGATACTCATGCGCCAGATGGTAGAAGCGGGTGAAGTGGAATATCTGGTGGCCGAGAGGGTCTGGAAAGAGGTAAGCCGGGCGCTTACCGAGCCAGACCCCGATATTTTTATTCGGGTACTGCGAGACTGCGGCGCCCTATCAGTACTTTTACCAGAGTTAGAGAATTTGTTTGGTGTTCCCCAGCCGCCCAAACACCACCCCGAAGTGGACACTGGAGAACACGTACTGCTAGCCCTGCGCGCCGCACCGGCAGAGCTCCCCTTGCGTTTTGCAGTACTGCTACACGACCTGGGCAAAGGACTGACTCCCGAGGAGATTCTCCCCAGCCACCACGGACACGAGGCCGCAGGCGTACCTCTTGTAAAGGCCGTCTGCGAGCGCTGGCGTACCCCAAAAGACCTGACTGCACTAGCTGTCGGGGTCTGCGAATACCACCTGCATTGCCACAGAGCCTTCGAATTGCGCCCACAGACCATTATGAAAATGATCCGCAGTCTGGATGCCTTGCGACGTCCCGAGCGATTTGAAAACTTTCTTCGCGCCTGTGAGGCAGATGCCCGAGGTCGTGAGGGGCTGGAGAATCGAGATTATCCACAGGTAGACTTTTTACGCGCCGCTCGAGATGGGGCAGCAGCAGTAACTGCCGAGGGGTTGATTAAACAGGGCTACCAGGGTGCGAAACTCGGGCAAGCACTGGACCGGGAGCGCATCAAGGCAATCACCAAAGTAAAGGATGACTACATTGCGTAATGTGTTGATTACCGGTGCCGCTGCACGCCTGGGTCGTGCTATTGCTGAGGAGCTACATAGAGATCACAGAGTTGTTATTCACTATCGCAACTCGGCTGATACTGCCAAGGCCCTGGCAAACGAGCTGAACCAACGTCGCCCCAACTCTGCCATAGCGTTGCACAGTGAGTTGAATAGCGCCGAAGCCTGTTCCAATCTGGCCCAGCGCGCACAAGAGGCCTGGGGCGGTATTGATGTTCTGGTCAACAATGCCTCAGCATTTCACCCCACACCTGTGGGAAATGCGACCGAGGAGGACTGGGATCGGCTGGTGGGCAGCAACCTCAAAGCCCCTTTCTTTCTCACTCAGGCCCTGAAAGAAACACTCAGCCAACAACAGGGTTGCGTTGTTAATATGGCGGATATTCACGCCGAGCGCCCGATGCCCGAGCACACTATTTACTGCGCCGCCAAGGCTGGGCTGGTAATGCTGACAAAAAGCCTCGCTCTGGAGCTGTCTCCCCAGGTCCAGGTCAATGCAGTCGCCCCCGGTGCCATTCTTTGGCCGGAGCAAGAGGCAACTAACGAAGCCAAGAAAGCACAGATCACCCAGCGCATTCCTTTGGCCCGAACCGGTGACCCCAGTGATATCGCCAAAACCGTGCGCTTCCTGGTCTGTGACGCCCCCTATATCAACGGTCAGGTTATTGCCGTTGACGGCGGCCGTAACCTCAATATCTAGAGCAGTCCAACCAATATCTAAAACAGTCCAACAACGGGGCTTCACTTCAATTTCACCGGCACTCTGTCAGAATGTTTTGTAACTTCCTCTGCCAAAAGAGATTTGCCGGTGCGCTCACTGAAGATATTGTTGATTGAAGATAACCCCACTATCGCCCGCCAGCTTGCCGAATTCCTACATGCTGAGGGCTGGCAGATAGATTATGCCCACCGGGGTCACCAGGGCTTACAGCTGGCCCTGGAACAAATCTTCGACCTGATTATTCTCGACCTGGGCCTGCCGGATATCGACGGCTTGGAGGTCTGCGAAAAGATCAAGGCACAAGCGCCAGTTAACATGCCAATTCTGATGTTAACTGCCCGAGATGCTCTCGCAGATAAAGAACGCGGATTTGGTATCGGTGCCGATGACTACTTATGTAAGCCCTTCGAACCAAGGGAACTGATACTGAGATGCCGTGCCCTGGCACGTAGACACCAGCTGCATACCAGTGAAGAAATTAAGGTCGGTGATTTACAGATAAACCAGCGCCAGCAAACGGCCTACCGGGATAAACAACCTCTGCCCCTGACAACTATCGGTTTTCGCATTCTCACTATGCTCGCCCAGGCGTCGCCAGCACCAGTAAGCCGCTCGGCAATAATCCACCATATTTGGGGTGATGAACCCCCAGAAACAGACGCCTTAAAATCCCACATTTATAGTCTTCGCCAAGCACTGGATAAGCCTTTCCAGGCCCCTATGTTGAAAACCATCACCAATCTCGGTTATCAGTTGGAAACTCCCAATGCGCGAAACCAGTAATTTACAGAGGAAGGTCTTCGCTATTTTTGGCAGTTTTACCCTGCTGCTATGCTTGGTGTTTTTTGCCATTTGTATGATGGTGGCCTATGTAGTTGAAGACCATTTACTCGATAACTTATTGGCCGGAGAAGTCCGCTACCTCGAACAGCAGGCAAGACTGACTAATGCGACCCCAGAGCCACGCCTACCCTATTTAACGCTATACACTGAAAGCAAAATAATTCCGGCCGAACTGCGCACTGCCTTACCAAGCTATGCAGAAAAGGCTGAGTGGTTTAGTGATACTGAACATCACTTCCATTTACGCAGAGTACATTTTCCGGACAACCATTCCCCCGTTCTCGTAGCTGAAGTCAGTGAATTGCTCACTGTTACCCGACAATCTTCAAAGCTTCTCTGGCTTTTTGCCAGCGCCTGTATCTTGACCCTACTCTTAGCCCTCTATTGTGCTTTTCGTATTTCCCGTAAAACCATCGCGCCTGTAGTAACCCTCGCTAAAGCAGTTCAGCGGCAGAGAAACTGCGATTCTCAAATTTCCCTGCCCTATAACAATGAACAAGATGAAATCGGTTATCTCGCAAGTACGTTGCAAGACACTCTTAACCAGCTCAAGCTAACATTGCACAGGGAAACTGAGTTTACCCGGGATACAAGCCATGAGTTGCGCACCGGACTAACCATTCTGAAAAGCACACTGGCTCTCAGTCAAAATCGGGAAATGACTTTAGCTGAGAAAAATGAGCTATTAGAAACTGTTACCGGTATGGAAAAAACCGTTAAGACACTATTAGCCCTCGCCCGCTCTGAGTCTCTACAGTCGGAAGATATCCCATTGTGCGCTTTACTAGAGGAACGTCTTTTAGCTCAACACCAGTTAATTGTACAAAAGCATTTTAATGTTGATTTAAAGTTAGGGCACAAAGTCAGAGTCCTGGCCAATCGACACCTGGTAAGTCTGCTCTTCGACAACTTGATCAGCAATGCATTACAGCACGCTACCAGCCCTGAATTGGTTATTACCTATAAGGGGGACACACTCTTTTTTGAGAACGCCACAGACAACCAATTAGATCTAGAAACCTCCCTCTTACCCGGCCAAAAAAGGGAAGGCAGTGACGGTATTGGTCAAGGCCTTTTCCTGGCCAAGAGAATCTGTGAAGCCTTAAATTGGACCATCTCTATCCAATGTCGGAACAATATTTATCAGTGCGCTCTATCTTTTACACAGTAGCGTTCTAAGATTCAAATTTTTACCGTATGTGCTCGAGATGCATAGTGAATCGGCATCCATACCTTATACAATCTCGAGTGCAGCTTTTTCTTTCTTCCCAAATAGCAATTACAATCTCACCTGAATTTCACCTTCCATCCCTTATTCTCCTACGAACTCACTTGAAGATTTTCCGTCTACTACTGCAATTTTGGAGATTAATATGTTGAAGAAAATTGTTATTTCCCTGGCACTGACTTTGTCCGTATTTTTTGGTTTTATTATTTGGATTAAGGGCCTAATTCCAACCCAAGAGCAAGACTTTTCCACTACGACAGTAAGTGACTTGCCGTATTTACAACAATTACCCAGGGAAAGCCGAGGAAAAATCTTAGCTGTTGTCACCAGTACTGAAACGATGGGAGGTAGTGGCAAGGCAACTGGTTATGAATTAACTGAACTGGCACGCCCCTATTACATCTTCTCAGCCAACGGATTTATTGTCGATATTGCCAGTCCCAAAGGCGGCAAACCGCCTGCGGTGATCGATAAAGATGATCTGGGGCCTTTCGACTATGCCTTTCTCAATGACCCGGAGGCACAACAAAAGGTCAATCACAGTATTCCTATCGATCAGGTATCAGCAGAGGATTACCAGGCCGTATTTTTTGTCGGCGGTAAAGGCACCATGTTCGATTTCCCCGACAATCCCCATATCCGGTCCCTGGTGCGGGAAATCTATAACAGCGGCAAAATTATCGGAGCGGTATGCCACGGGCCAGCAGCCCTTGCTAATGTCACCCTGGATAATGGCAAGCCCTTAATCGCCGATCGGCAGATCAGTGCTTTTACTAACGAAGAGGAGCTTTTTCTTATCCCTGACGCCGAGCAACGATTTCCATTCCTGCTTGAGGATCGCTTACGTGAGCAAGGCGCGTTTTTTCAGGCTGGGCCCACTTACCTGGAACAAGTCAGCGTGGATGGCCAGCTTATTACCGGGCAAAACCCCTGGTCCACCTGGCTGGCGGCTGAGAGTATGGTAAGCGCGATGGGGTATACCCCTGTTCCACGCCAAATCACTCCGGCGGAGCAGACCGTCAAATTACTACTCACTTATGAGCAGCGCGGCTTTACCGAGGCCACAGAGAAATTACACAAGCTGCAGGAGAAAGGGGAAATAGACCAGCGCCTACTGGCCATGCACGGCGTTGTCTCTGTAATGCGTTGGGAGCCGGGCAGGGCTCTGGACATAATCAGACTGCTATCCAAGAGCCAGGATTGATAGAGTCCCTCAAAAGCCAGCTAGCCAGCCTGCTCTAGGGGCTGGCCATTTTCATCCACAAATAATACATCGCGAATACTGAGTTTTTGCCCCTGGGCATTCTGTACAGCCACTTCGGAGATAGGCTCACCACTGTTTTTATCGACCAGGTGCATCCCATCTTTATTGCCGTTCCAGCGCAGATTCCATTGGCGCAGGGCGATTACCACCGTAAACAGATCCCGGCCTTTTTCCGTTAAGCGGTACTCGTAGCGAGTACCGTGCTCACCCGCATCAAAGCGCACCAGCACCTCGTTTTCCACCAGGCGAGACAGGCGGTCCACCAGGATATTCTTGGCGATTCCCAGATTGCGCTGGAAATCTACAAAACGGCGGGTACCCAGCATCGCCTGCTTAATTATCAGCAGGGACCACCAGTCCCCCACTTCATTCAGGGCACAGGCCAGAGAACAGTCGAGATCATCAAAGCGTTTACGTGACATACCCCTAGTATACCGGTAAAAGAGTTGCAATACGAAACCAGATATTGAACTCAGCCTCGAAATAAGGTCTTATAACGCAACCGTTTTAATTGTGACCTAGTGGGACCAGTGAGTCCCAGTGTTGAATCGAGACATTCAGGAGAGAAATATGAGTGGTTCCCTGGACAACCTACTGCGTCCTTTCGAGCATAAGTCCCTAAAGCTGCGCAACCGGGTCGCTATGGCCCCCATGACCCGCACTATGTCACCGGGCTATGCCGCCAACGACCAGGTGGCCGGCTATTACCGCCGCCGAGCTGAAGGTGAAGTAGGGCTGATTATTACCGAAGGCACCTTTGTTAATCATAAGGCCGCCAACGGCTACGAGAATGTACCGGCAATCTACGGTGAAGCCGCTCTCGCCGGCTGGAAAAAAGTGGTAGACGAAGTACACGCTGCCGGTGGCCAGATTATCCCGCAGTTGTGGCACGTAGGCTCCGTGCGCAAAGAGGGCATAGGCCCGGATAAATCAGTGCCCGGCTACTCCCCCTCAGGCCTGTTCAAACCCGGCAAGCCCAATGGCCAGGCGATGAGCAAAGAGGACATTCGGGAAGTTGTACAAGCTTTTGCAGACGCGGCGAAAGCAGCCAAGGAAATTGGGTTTGACGGCGTAGAGATTCACGGCGCCCACGGCTACCTGATCGACCAGTTTTTCTGGGAAGGTACCAACCAACGCGATGACGAGTACGGTGGCTCCATCGAAAATCGCACCCGCTTTGCAGTGGAAATTATCAAAGCGGTACGTGAGGCCGTAGGCGAAGATTTCGCCATAGTGCTGCGCTACTCCCAATGGAAGCAGCAGGATTACGAAGCCAAGTTGGCGCAAAACCCGGAAGAACTGAAACGCTTCCTGACTCCGCTAGTTGAAGCCGGCGTTGATATTTTCCACTCCTCTACAAGACGCTTCTGGGTGCCAGAATTTGAGGGTTCTGATCTCAACCTGGCAGGCTGGACCAAGGAGTTGACTGGAAAACCAGTAATTTCTGTCGGCAGCGTCGGCCTTGACGATGATTTTATCGGCGGCAATAACCAGGGCATGGGCGGCACTGCCAATCCTACCGATTTAGGCGAACTAACTCGCCGTATGGACAACCAGGAGTTCGACCTGATTGCCGTTGGCCGCGCACTATTACAAGACTCACACTGGTTCGCCAAGGTACGTGAAGATCGCGCGGAGGAAATCACGCCGTTTACCAAAGAGGCGCTAATGAGCCTGAGTTAATTTTTACTGACAAAAAAGCAGCCTTAAAGGGCTGCTTTTCTATCTATATTTTTTAATAATTATTGGAATCACGGCCAAATAAATTCTACCGGCCACAATTTTTGTGAAGCCTGATCGTACTCATTCCACAGCTGACGGTAAGTTTTCTGCTCAATTGGGTGCAGTACTTCCGGAGCAATCTCTGCCAGAGGCTGTAAAACAAAGGCATTTTTTACAATCTCACCTCGAGGCAATTTTACCCCGTCGACAGTCCCAGTCAGCTGATCATAGGTAAGAATATCAATATCTAGGGTGCGCGCACTGAATTTAGGTCCGGAGCGCAGGCGGCCGTTGGCATCTTCGATACCACGCAGACACAGGGCCAGCTGCCCTACCGGCAGGTCAGTTTGTAGTCCCACCACCAGGTTGTAAAAATTATCCCCAGGAAATCCCACCGCTTCGCTCTCGAAAACCTGGGACACCTCCAAGTCGCCAAACTGTCCTGCAAGGGCATTCAGCGCTGCGCGGATATATTGCGCGCGATTGATATTACTGCCGAGGCTGAGATACACCTGAGCCACGTTTACACTCCCGCAGACATCGCTGCTGCACCTTTTGCTGGCCTTTCGCCACGCTCAATAATGACACCCACATCCCTGGACCCTCGGACCGCACCCGGCTTAGACAAACGCAGTCGCAGCCAGCTTACGGAAAACTCTTCCCTGACAATTGCCGCAGCCTGTTCCGCCATAGTTTCCACCAGCAGGAACTCGCTGCTTTCAATAAAAGCGATCAAGCGCTTGGCCACCGCCTTATAATTCAGTGTGTGCTCGATATTGTCTGTAAGCGCCGCCTCGCTGATATCGAAAGCCATTTCTATATCAAGGCTGACAGTCTGGCGTACTTCACGCTCCCACTCGTAAATACCGATAATGGTATTCACCTTTAAATCCCGTATATAAACAATATCCATTTATCGGCTCTTTTCTTTTTACTGCCAGGATGCCCCTGGGATTTCTTAAAGTTCGGTCTTGGGCAATTCTGTCATTGGCCAACGTGGACGCACATCAACTGCAAGGCTCGTCTGTTCTCCGGCTTGCAAACGCAAACTACCGGCATAGGCGATCATAGCGCCGTTATCGGTGCAAAACTCATGACGGGGGTAGTAGACGCTGGCACTATCCTTGCGCAGGCTCATTTCCAAACGTTCACGCAACAATTTATTCGCGGAAACCCCACCGGCAATGACCAGAGTTTTATAACCAGAGGCTTTAATTGCACGACGACATTTAATCACTAGAGTATCCACGACCGCCTCTTGGAAGGCTGCCGCAATATCCGCACAGGTCTGTTCATCCGGCAGACCATCTTCGAGGGCGTGCTGACGCACAGTGGTCAGGGTGAAGGTTTTTAAGCCCGAAAAGCTGAAATCCAGCCCCGGTCGATCAGTCATAGGGCGAGGGAATGTAAAGCGTTTGGGATCACCTTTCTCAGCCAAGGCTGCCAATCGCGGACCACCGGGGTAGTCCAGATCGAGCATCTTGGCCGCCTTGTCAAAAGCTTCGCCAGCGGCATCGTCCAAGGATTCCCCCATCAGTTCGTAGTCGCCAAGACCGCGCACTTCTACTAATTGGGTATGACCACCAGAGACCAGCAAGGCCACAAAAGGAAAAGCCGGTGGATTGTCCTCCAGCATCGGAGCTAATAAATGCCCCTCCATATGATGCACCGCCACAGCGGGCACCCCCCAGCCATATGCCAGGGCGCGGCCGGCACAGGCGCCCACCATCAGGGCGCCAACCAAGCCTGGACCGGCGGTATAAGCTACACCCGCCAAATCGGAAGGCTTGGTATTGGTCTTCGCCATTACCTGCCGTACCAACGGCAACAGCTTGCGCACATGGTCGCGGCTTGCCAGTTCAGGGACTACACCGCCGTAATCGGCGTGCAGGTCAACCTGACTAAATAGAGCATGGCCGAGCAGACCGGACTCAGAATCGTAGATAGCGACGCCAGTTTCATCGCAGGAAGTTTCTATACCGAGGACGCGCACTTGATTTCATTCTCGTGACTACTTCGAGGGGCGGTTATCATACTGGAAAATGGGGTTGCGATCCCGTATAGGAGTGTTTAGAATTTGCGCCCTCGCTGTGAACCGGCCACCGGATGCAACTGCGAGAGCATTGCCGGAATGGCCGAGAGAAACGAATTTTAACAGGTATCCTAATGCCCTCTGTACGAATCAAAGACAACGAACCTTTCGATATCGCTCTGCGCCGCTTCAAGCGCTCCTGTGAAAAAGCAGGCGTACTGTCTGAAGTACGTCGTCGCGAGTTCTACGAGAAGCCCACTGCTGTTCGTAAGCGCAAAGCTGCTGCCGCTGTTAAGCGTCACGCTAAAAAGCTTCAGCGCGAAAACCGCAAGTTTCAGCGTCTCTACTAAGAGCCGCAGGCTGAATAAGCCTGTCGCAGCGAGGCGGCCGGACGGGCTTAGCCCGTAGCGGAGCTATAAAGAACGGCGTGCGAGCCCTACTCGCGCGCCGTTTTTCGTTCTGCCAACCGCATTCTCCATGCTCGGCGGACGCGCTATCCTTAGCGCTCAACCCAATAAACCACAATCAATGCCAATCCCGGAACACTCACTATGAGCACTCTCAAGGACACCCTGACTCAAGCGACCAAAGACGCAATGAAAGCACGCGACAAAGAGCGTCTTGCCACCCTGCGTTTAATCAATGCTGAGATCAAACGAGTTGAAGTGGATGAGCGCATCGATCTGGATGACGCGCGTATCCTCGCTCTGCTGGACAAGATGACCAAACAGCGCCGCGACTCCATCACCCAGTATGAAAAGGCCGGCCGCGCCGAGCTGGCTGCAGTGGAACAGGCGGAGATCGAAGTCATCCAAGAGTTCCTGCCCAAGCAGTTGACCGAAGAGGAGATTAGCGAAATTGTCGCTTCCGCCGTGCAGAGCACCGGGGCCAGCGGCATGGCCGACATGGGTAAAGTGATTGCCCAGGTGAAGCCTCAGGTTCAAGGCCGTGCAGATATGGGCGCAGTCAGCAAATTGGTTAAGGCCCGACTGGCCTAACGCCCAGCCGGATTGCAGAAAAGTATGCCCAGCAAGATCCCCCAGCACTTTATCGACGACCTGCTCGCCCGCGCAGATATCGTCGAGCTGGTGGACAGTAGGGTAAAACTGCGTAAGACCGGAAAAAACTACTCCGCCTGCTGCCCCTTCCACGACGAAAAAACCCCCTCTTTTACCGTGAGCCCAGACAAGCAGTTCTACTACTGCTTCGGCTGCGGCGCCAACGGCAATGCAATCGGCTTCCTGATGGAATACGATCGCCTGCCATTTCCCGAAGCCGTGGAAAAACTGGCAGCCACCCGCGGCTTGGAAGTACCCAGAGAGGCATTGGCTCCCGGGCAGGAAAAGCGCCAGAGGGAAAGCCAATCCCTCTATCAACTGACGGATAAAGCTGCAGAATTCTACCGAGAACAACTACGCAACCACCCTGCGGCAGGTAACGCAGTGGCCTACTTGCGCAATCGCGGATTATCCGGGGAAATCGCCCGAGATTTCGACATCGGCTTGGCACCACCGGGCTGGGACAACCTGCTCAACGCCCTGGCCGACACTCCCGAAAAAGCCGACCAGCTTGAACTAGCAGGACTCGCCATTCGTCGCCAGGACAGTGACGGCAACAGCAAACCGGGCGGACGTCACCACTACGACCGCTTCCGTAACCGTATCATCTTCCCCATTCGCGACCAGCGCGGCCGCACCATCGCCTTTGGCGGCCGGGTACTGGGGGATGAAAAGCCCAAGTACCTCAACTCCCCGGAAACCCCGATTTTCCACAAGAGCCGTGAACTCTACGGCCTGTGGGAGGCGCGCCAGGCCAATCGCAACTTAGAGCGCTTGATCGTGGTGGAGGGCTATATGGATGTAGTGGCCCTGGCGCAGTTCGATATCCGCTACGCCGTCGCCACCCTTGGCACCGCCTGCGGCGAAGAGCACATTCAGCTGGCCTTTCGCCATACTAGTGAATTGCTATTCTGTTTTGATGGTGACCGCGCCGGCCGCGCCGCCGCCCGCCGCGCACTGGAATCTGCCCTGCCCCATATGCAGGACGGCCGCAGCCTACGCTTTTTGTTGCTGCCGGAAGGCGAAGACCCCGACACTCTGGTGCGGCAACTGGGTGGAGAACGTTTCCAGCAACTGATAGAAGAGCAGGCCCGCCCCCTGGAGGACTTTCTCTTCGACCTGCTCAGCGAAGACATCAACCTCCAGACCATGGACGGCCGCGCGCGCCTGTCCAAGCTGGCCGCCCCACTGCTGGATTTACTGCCAGGAGGCGTATATCGCCAACTGATGTTCCAGCAGCTGGCCTCGCGTACCGGACTAGACAAAGACACTCTGCAGGAGGTGATTCACGCGGAGAAGGCTCGGAACACCCAGTTACAGCAAGCACAGGCACAGCCAACTGTCACCGGCGCACCCCTCTCTACCGAGCAGGATGAGGAACTCCAACACCGCACCCCGCCGGAACCCTGGCCCCGCGAAGACGAATCTGAATATTCCCCCACACTTGGGGACAGCCCACGCTGTACCGGCCAGTATCGCCTACCTCCTGAACGTATGCTGGTAGCGCTGATCCTCCACCACCCCGAGCTGGCCGCGCAGATTGAGGACTTGCAACAGTTCCTCGGCGCCGACAACCCAGACCTGCTGCTATTTGCCCAGCTGGTGGAGCTTTTCAAGAGCCGCCCACAACTTAACTTTCGCCAATTGATCGGCCACTGGCGCGCCCATCACGGCGCCGAATCCAGCGATATTCTGGCTAAGCTGGCGATATCTCCCCTAGTTTCCGGGGTTCGTCACCTAGCCCAAGGCGATAGCAACCTGGAATACGATCCCCAGGCTGAATTTAACGACTGTCTGCGTCACCTAGAAAAATCCGATACCAAGCAGCGCAATCGCGATCTCTTGGCCCAGTTAAAAGCCGGTGCCCAGCTCAGTCAGGAAGAACAACTGGCTTTATTGGCCAACTGGCGCAGAAAAGACAATTAATCTGCAATAACCCCTTGAAAACTGCGGCCTCAACACTATATTCACTCACCCCGCCGGGCGGGAACGGGAACCTCAGCACCCTAAAATTCACCCCAGAGCCGTTGCTTGACAGCTAGAGTGGTTATTGCTAGTGCATATACGCTATAATCCCGCGTCTTTGTCCCGTATTTTCATCCCCAGAATTCAGGGTTGTGCATGACCGACAAAACCCAGCAACAAACCTCCCGTATCAAGGAGTTGATCGCCCGCGGTAAAGAGCAGGGCTATCTCACCTATGCCGAGGTAAATGACCACCTCCCGGAAGATATTTCCGATCCCGATCAGGTGGAAGACATTATTGGCATGATCAACGACATGGGTATCAAGGTGTTCGAAAGCGCACCAGATGCCGAAGAGTTGTTGATGGCCGAGGGTGACAGCTCCGCCGACGAAATCGCCGCAGCCGAAGCCGCCGCCGCACTGGCCGCAGTTGAGTCTGATGTAGGCCGCACCACCGATCCGGTACGCATGTATATGCGCGAAATGGGCACTGTAGAGCTGCTCACGCGCGAGGGCGAAATCGCCATTGCCAAGCGTATCGAAGAGGGCCTACGCGAGCTGATGGCCGCCCTCGCCTATTGGCCTGGCGCAGTACAGCAAATCATCGATGAATACGCGCTAATCGAGAAAGAGGAGCGCCGTATCCCCGATGTCATCGCCGGCTGGCTCGACCCAGCAGAAGATGTGCCCCCCGGAGCCCAGGCTGGCCAAGCCGCTGTAGTAAGCGACAACAGCAGTGAGTCCTCTGAGAGTGAAGGCGAAGAGGACGATGACTCAGACGACGCCGACGATTCCTCCAGCGAGGAAGAAGAGGAAAACGCCGGCGGTCTCGACCCAGAGGAGCTGGCCGAGCGCATGAATGCGCTGATCGCTGCGCAGAAAGCCGCCGATGAGGCCATCGCCGCCCACGGTCGCGACTCCAAGGAAGTCGGTACTGCTTTGGAAGCCGTCGCCGAGGTATTCCGCTACTTCAAACTGGCACCACGCCAGTTCGATCCTCTCTACGGCGAAGTTCGCGATATTCTCGATAGTGTGCGCAGGCAAGAGCGCATCACTATGAATTTGTGCATCAAGCGTGCACGTATGCCGCGCAAGACCTTTATCAAGGAATTTCCCGGTAACGAAACCAACGAAGAGTGGATCCCCGCGATCATCAAAAAGAAGCGCGACTACTCTGACGCCCTGCGTCATGTCGTAGACGATATCGTTCGCGCGCAACGCAAGCTGGCCCAGTGCCAAGAGCGCTCCGGTCTAGACGTAGGCCAGATCAAAGAGATCAACCGCCGTATGTCCATTGGCGAGGCCCGCTCCCGCCGCGCTAAAAAGGAAATGGTTGAAGCCAACCTACGCCTGGTTATCTCTATCGCCAAGAAGTACACCAATCGCGGCCTGCAGTTCCTGGACCTGATCCAGGAGGGCAATATCGGCCTGATGAAGGCAGTAGATAAATTCGAATACCGCCGCGGCTACAAGTTCTCCACCTACGCTACCTGGTGGATTCGCCAGGCTATTACCCGCTCTATCGCAGACCAGGCGCGCACCATTCGTATCCCGGTGCATATGATTGAGACCATCAACAAGCTCAACCGTATCAGCCGCCAGATGCTGCAGGAAATGGGCCGCGAACCCACTCCGGAAGAGCTGGGTGAACGCATGGATATGCCAGAAGATAAGGTACGCAAGGTCCTCAAGATCGCCAAAGAGCCCATTTCCATGGAGACCCCTATTGGTGACGATGAAGACTCGCACCTGGGTGACTTTATTGAAGACCAGAACCAGTCCTCCCCGGTGGACACCGCCACCCAGACTGGCCTGCACGACGCCACCCGCTCCGTGCTCTCCGGCCTGACCGCGCGTGAAGCCAAGGTACTGCGTATGCGCTTCGGTATCGACATGAACACCGACCACACCTTGGAAGAGGTGGGTAAGCAGTTCGATGTAACCCGTGAACGTATCCGCCAGATCGAGGCTAAGGCCCTGCGTAAGCTGAGACACCCGTCCCGATCAGAGCACCTGCGGAGCTTCCTCGACGAGTAAGCCCCCACGAAAAAGCCCGGTTCGACCGGGCTTTTTTATGTGACACAATCATGACCGCCCGCAAGGGTCTACGGATGGCAGGAAAGCAGCATGCAAAAAGAAGTCGCCAATAAACCGGAAGAGTCTGAAGAAGTCGCCAACAAGCCAGGCAAAAAAGGCATTGCCCGCCTGATTGCCGCCGCCAAATATTCAAGCGAAGGTCTCAGCGCCGCCTGGCGTAATGAGGAAGCCTTTCGTATTGAAGTTATCCTCGCTATCTTCTTTGTCCCTTTTGCCCTATGGGTAGGAGACACCCCGGCTGAACGCGCCGTATTGATAGCAGTTAGCCTGGTGGTATTGCCTTTGGAGCTTATCAATAGCGCTATTGAAGCCACTGTGGACCGCATAGGAGCTGAGAAGCACCCACTGGCCAAGATTGCCAAAGACACCGGCTCTGCCGCAGTAGCGGTGGCCCTGTTAATGTGGTTTATCGTCTGGGGTTGTATTGTGATTCCCAAGTTGCCGATTTAACCGCACTACTTGAAAATCGTTAATTATAAAAAAGGGAGGCTACGCCTCCCCTTCTACAACCTGAACAATGGTACTAATTAACACCAACAAACTGAACAGGCGTACCAACAAGCTCAAAATGGGATATCCATCCCTTACTTTCTAGGCTGGGAAGTTAAAATTTAAAGACCGCTCAAATAATAGCTACTGAGATTGACGTTGTTGTGCAAACACGACAAGAAGAAATTTCTGCCACAAAGGCATTGATTTGAAAGGAAAAATCTTGTACTTTGCCCAACCGCTTGCAACGATACCCGCAAGCAAAGTGTGGGCCCTTAGCTCAGTTGGTTAGAGCATCCGACTCATAATCGGCAGGTCCTGGGTTCGAGTCCCGGAGGGCCCACCATTTTAATCCCCAATTAATCCCTTCTCGTTTGACTCACTGGGTTTCTAGGCGTCTAGGAAAAGCACCCACTTACGCACTACCAACGTTGAAGTAACTAACGATATATCACACCTTTTCTAGAGCCCACTAAATTCAAACATCAAACTATTAATCCGCCATCACTACCAGAATCTCCAAGAAACATAGAAGGCCATAAAAACTTTTACAGCGGATGATACTCTCCACTGGTAGAGAGCGATTAGAAGCCTGAACTATTATGAATAGATCTATATCAAGACTACTCTTAACAACTAGTCGAAGTGTTGTAATTTCAAATAGGGCACTCAATCCTATCAGTAAATCATTAAAAATAGTGTTCAGTTATTTGAAACAGCAGTATCTCTAAATAAATTTTGATCATTCATCCAAGGTATTTTTTCGGCGACATGACATGTCATACATGCAGAGCGGGCATTGGAAAACCCTTGCCAAGCTTTTTTTATATCCCTGGTCTCAAATGCACTAAGCACAGCTTCATATGTTGAGTTTATAAAAATTGCATCCGAGTTTGCCCTCCGGGCAGGACGTTTTAGATAACCATTCTCAATGACAGCTTTAATTTTTTTCCAATGATATATAGCTAGGTCAAAGTTCTCATTCTGAAGTGCCGAATATATGGTTTTGTAACGATCCCCTACCTCCCACATGGAAACAGAAAAACCACCAAGATAGTTTTGCAGTAAAATTAAGCGATCTTTATCATTTTCTGCATTCAACAACCAATCACGCTCATCGCCCGTATCGTAGCTCTCAGAATACGCAAAGTTTTCTACAGATAAAGATACAACCAGAGCTATCAATAACTTATTCCCATTAAAAATCTTTGTCATGAGCTATACCAGTTTCCCAGAGACGTATACCAACTAAATACTTATAGCAGCAGAAAATGACGCCAGTTACTTTCCATTCAAATAATTTTTAATTTCTAGACTTTCAAGCATCCAATTAAATATATTGCAAGCACTTAAACCTTCCATTAGATATAAGATTTTCTCATAGAGAATAATGAATAAAAATTTGAAGTACATAGCCCTATGACCCCTTCAACGCCATACAGAAGAGTCGTGAGCTTAAAGAATATATTGGCAACTCTGCAGAGAAAAGTGATTGACCGTCATCTACATTACCAAGACCACAATGAGTAAAATAATCTGGTTCAGAGCTTCTCTCAGGATTACCCAATAACCATTGCTCTAGGTTAATTTTATCTCAAAGCCAGCTATAACTGATGGGTGGCCACTGCTCCATGCCTGTTAACTCTGTAAATGTCCAATTCCAGAATGGGCAGGAACCTGAATTAAGTAAAGGTACACAAAGTATATTTTAAATTCTCGATTTCCAGTTGAAGTGCGCTATGTAGGATATACTGCACCAGTTAAACAATAGTCAACACCTGCAGCTTGATATGGATGTTCAGCACGCCTGGTTAATAATATCCTCAGATAAGAAGCACAGAATCGGTTGCCAGCCATTGAATTGGTGATAACCCAACCTAATCCTATGATTAGTGGCCATCAAGATTGGCTAGAAGGCCTGAGAACAAAGGCTCTTAAGATTAAAGGAAAAACATAATGAAAGCACTGACGCTAAAAGCACCTGGCGGTCTTGAAAATATCTCTCTGAGCGAAATTAATGACCCCGGCAAGCCCGGGCCTGGGCAGATCCGTGTTGCCATTGGCGCATCCTCGCTCAACTTCCATGATTTGCTGGTTGCCGACGGCAGTATATCTACCGAAGATGGCCGTATTTTAATGTCTGATGGTGCAGGAACAGTTGAGGCCGTTGGTGAGGGTGTCACCGAATTTAAGATCGGTGATTCCGTGGTTTCCTGCTTTTTCCCCCAATGGCAGGCAGGGCCGGCATGTCACAATGTTTGGGGCTTCGCCAATACACCCGGAGATGGCATTGATGGAATGGCAGCCCAGCATGTAGTACGTGATGCCACTGCATTTACCCTGGCACCCAAGGGCTGGAGTCATACTGAATCTGCCACTATTACCACAGCGGGCCTCACGGCCTGGAGGGCCTTGGTCAGCGATGGCAAGGTTAAACCAGGAGATATAATTATAACCCTTGGTACTGGCGGCGTATCTATTGCCGTAATTCAAATTGCCAATATGTTGGGCGCCCAAGTAATTGTGACCTCATCCTCCGATGAGAAACTAGAACGCGCCAAGAAGCTGGGGGCAACTCACGGGATTAATTATAAGACCCATACACAGTGGTCAGAAAAAGTACTGGAGTTAACCCATGGCAAAGGGGCCGATCATATTATCGAGGTGGGTGGGCCCGCCACTTTGGAACAATCCATTCAGTCGGTTAGGGTGGGGGGGCACATTTCCCTCATTGGGGTGCTAACTGGCAGAGAGGGAGAAGTCCCAACAGCATTACTGATGGGAAAACAGGCACGCCTACAAGGGCTGGTTGTGGGAAATCGCCGTGAACAGCAGAATTATGTTGCGGCATTGGAAAGTAATACAGTACATCCAGTTATCGATAAGACATTTCCATTTGCCAATCTTGAGGAGGCTTTTGAGTACCAAACCAGCGGTTCACATTTCGGTAAGATTTGTGTGGAATGGTAATCGTTTATTTTAAAGAGCTATTCTCTAGAAAACGATTAATACACTGCTATCAGCATTTATTATGAATAAACTCATGAATGCGCTCAATGAGTATTGAAACCTAATAAGATTTCGAGTGCAGTGTATTATTTTTTCAGTACAATGAAAGTCAATATTTACTATGACTTTACCTGATTTTCACGATCCTTTTCTTGAATATGATTTAGTAACTGTAATAGTGCTCCGTCCCTACCCTGCTTATAGTCACGCCAGCTTGTCGTCATCGGAAAATCAGGGTAGAGCGCATCGGTAGGAGATTGAATAAAGCGATAATAGCGCTTGGCAATACTTATCTCTCTCTTCGAGTTTTTAAGCTTAAAACGGTTAGTTTCAGAGGCTATATTAGGATCGGCGCCTGTCGGAGTACCCACCAAGTTGGCATTGAGAATTTGCTGATACTGGGCCGCATTACTCATCGCTGCTGATTGAGTACCTTCATCAATCATTACATATATACCATTGCGCCAATCGAATTGATCCAAATTTTGAATACAGGAGGAGAGAGCCAAGCCTACGTAAAAATCCCCGCCATGATTATCTCGAAAATCGATAACAAGATTCTGAACTCTACTACCACGTATGATATCAACAATATTCTCACACTGCTCTTGAAGATCACTGAAATCCGGATAACTATCAAAGTCCACGTAAACTGCGTCGTACTTTCCTAGTAAAGCCAGGCGGATACCTGACAGGTCGATATTAAAATAATTAATATCAGGAACCAAAACCGGATACTGTGTATTCAGCCCACCAAATTTTTCCATAGGCACAGAGTGCACTTTCATTGAGATAGATCTACCATCTTTTAAAAACTGGTAAGTCACCTCATCTTGTCCATCACTAATGCCAGTTCCATAAAGAAACTTTGCCAAAGTGATATGAAGACTGAAGGAAAACCTAAAGCTATAGGGGTTATCTACATAATTTACAAAAGGAGCAAGCTGCTGCTCTAATTTAGGTATGCTATAACCATTAACAGCTGTAAGCTCCGCTCCCTGCAAGAAACTGTATTTTGCTATTGAATCTACAACCTTAAGTTTATCAACGAAGTATTTAAATCGAAATGGGTAATGCCTATGGGGCCCAGACATCATATTGTAGAAGGTGTGACCATCTCCAATACTACGCATTAAACGCATTATTCCCACCTCTACTTCTGCTTCATTCATATCTGGCAGAGATTTAAGTAGATTATGGATTTGCTCATAGAATTCATATTTATCAATATTAACAAACGGATCTATATGATGTATCTCAATTAATTTCTGTAATTGCTGTATATCTTCCTTCCACAAACTAACCTCCTCAGTTTCAAGCGTGTAGGCTTTATATGAAAAAAATAACAAGTAGATAATTAAAAATAATCTTTGTTTCATGCTTGATTCCGACTGAAATATGAGGGGGAGACTCCAAACTGAAGGTGAAAGGCCCGGCGAAAACTATCGTAACTGGAAAAGCCCACTCTTAGAGCCACTTGCTCCAAGCTCAAGGACTCGCAGGTAATCAGGTCCCGCGCCCGGTTGAGGCGAATTTGATTTAAATACTGGCTAGGCGTGCTGTGTAAATGACGCTTGAACAAGCGTGTTAACTGGCGCTCACTGATAGATATTCTCTCGGCCATATCGGAGACATTGATAGGTTTTTGGTAATCTTGAGCTAACCACTCCAGCAATGGGTTGAGGCGCATGCTATCGCCAGATTGTACTTGTAATAAGTCTGAGTACTGCGTCTGGCCACCACGGCGCTGTAGATAGACCACCAGCTCTTTGGCAACACTCGCAGCAATAGTATTGCCGTGGTCTCTGCGGATGATCTCTAAGGCTAGGTCGACGCCAGATAAAACACCGGCGGAAGACCAAATTCCTTCACTTTCAATAAACAGCGGGTCTTCTTCTACTTGATAATTAACCGCCTGTTGTGCCAATTGTCGGCAGTGTCGCCAATGTGTAGTAACTCTATGACTCTGTTCAGGAAAAATCTTTGCCAGTATAAAAGCACCGGTACAGATACTCATTACCCTATGGGCATTTTCAGCTATCAGTCTCAAAGCATTGAGTTGCTTCGAGTTCAGTTCCAATTGCCGCATTCCAACACCGCCACAAATGACCAAGTAATCGACTTGTGGTAATTCAAAGATATCGCAGTCTACAGAAAGGGATTGTCCATATGCTGTTTCAACAACCCCTGAAGACAAACCTAATAAATAGCAAGAATAGGCCTCACTGATAAAACTGTTAGTCTCCATAAATGCATCCAAGGGGCCAAATAAGTCCAGGGCCTGAAAACCATCGGCAATGAAAAAACCAATCTTTCTGCTCATAGTAATTCCTCCTTGTACCTATTCTACTCCTCTAGAAATGTCACAAAAGACGCAATTACGACAAAAACAGACATGCCGATTGCAACGCAAAATACGCTGTGGTTAACAGCTTCATTTTCCATGCCATCTTATGTACTCGTGTCGCAAGCCACAGATTTTCGCTATTCATAAGTACTCATTCCTTCAAATTTCTCCTTTTATAGTTTCAACTGAGAACCGTCGAAGCGGATAATCAAATGAAGATATTGCAAAGCAAAGAAATCAGTATGGGG
This sequence comes from Microbulbifer variabilis, assembly GCF_023716485.1. Lineage (NCBI taxonomy): Bacteria > Pseudomonadati > Pseudomonadota > Gammaproteobacteria > Cellvibrionales > Microbulbiferaceae > Microbulbifer > Microbulbifer variabilis. The sequence continues at coordinate 464,747 of NZ_CP092418.1, read as the reverse complement.
ATAATTGAGAATTCATGAGGGAAAATAGGTTTAGCAGAGTGACCGGTATAGACCTGCCACTCTGCTGTGAGAGAGTATAGATGGACAAAACTCTGGTATAGATCACTACAGCTCTGTAGCCGACTTAGTTATACTTCCCGAGTGACAGCTTAGTGCCTCGATTACCCCGACTTCGGCCAAAGAACAAGATTTATGCTCTTTTCATCTGCCCTACTAGCCATGGTTATGGCCACCACCACACCAAATAATTGTACCGATGGTATTGCCCTGGCAAGGGGGGTAGCCGCCATTGCAAACGAATACCCTTGGTTAAGCGCAAACAAGAAAGACTACGTATTACGTAACTACCATCGTATGTACATCATTGTGCCCAAAAAGCCCGATACTAATATCAAGGGCGGTGGTATGCCAACGGCTACAGTAAGCAAGGAGAACTGTGAGGTAATTAATGTTCACCTAGCTCGTTAATTTATTATCGAACACTAATAAGATGTATTTTTAACCCTGCTTTTTATAAACCAGCATATTGTTAGTTTCATCGCATTCCTCCACGATGTTTTTATAGTCTGCGGTCACTTCCAGCACCGCATCAGGATCAAATACCCAATAATTCAGGGTAAAGATGAGGGTTATCGTCACACCAACGGCTAAGGCTGGGATTGCTTGAACATCATTGGCCAAAGTATCGGGATCGATCAGGTGAGCAAAACTTGCGGCAGCTGCCATTTGCCCGATATTGGTGATATCTACAGCAATCAGGGATTGCCCTGAACCAGAGTCCCAGATTGGATCATGAATTTTGCTCACGATCAGGTCTGGTTTGTCACATACACATAAGCACATGTAGTGATCATCTTCAATTACTCCAAAGGGTGTACCCGCATAACAATTAGCTTTGTCGTCAAATTGATTACCATATAACCAATGGGCCAATGGATCATCATATGGCTTTTCAATAATCACTGGATTGCGAGTGATTTTACAAACATTGGTTCGTTCAAACTCCTCTGTCATCTCCTTTGTCAGTTCAGATTCTGGTATAGCACCGACCCAAGTTGCACAAGTTCTACGGCAGGTCAATGGACCCTGACCTTGATAGAAGTTAGGGTACCAACCAGCATTATAGTTCTGCATACTTATATCCTGAATCGGATCTGCATAACTGATTATCGCCAAAATCAAAGTCAGCAAACTAGCTAAAAAACTGATTATTATTCTCAACATGTTACCCTCCATAAAGTATTCTTTTACTAGAAGCTGTTTCATAACTTGAAATCAGTTATTCTTGCGACCTCATGGAATGATAAGACCAGTAAGTGTGAGTAGATTTAAGTCAGAATTAACCGACGCTCAGTGGAAATTGATTGAGCCTTGCCTTCCCCAGCTAAAACGTGGAAAAGGAGGTCCCAAACCCATTGATAACCGTGCATGTTTTGAAGGTATCTTGTGGATTTTGCGCTCAGGAGCACGATGGAAGGATCTCCCCCCATCTTACCCTTCGCCGAGTACTTGCTGGAGAAGGCTCCAGTTTTGGGAAGAGCAAGGCGCTTGGTTGGAGGCTTGGAGAAAATTTTTCGGACAGCTCGATCAAAGATCCCTGCTTAATTGGAAAGAAGTCTTTTCGGATGGTAGCTTTGCTTCAGCAAAAAAAGGGGAGCAGAAGTCGGAAAAACTAAGCGAGGCAAGGGTACAAAGTGGATGGTGGTGGTCGATGGCGAAGGTATTCCATTGGGAGGCACCGTTACTTCGGCCTCACCAGCAGAAGTAAATTTATTACACCCACTACTCGATGTTACCTATGAAAATACAAAAATTCGACGACTAGTGTACGACAAGGCTGCAGATTCTGATCCACTACGCCATAGTTTGGCCCGCCGTGAAATTGACCTGATTTGCCCTCACCGTAGGAATAGAAGAAAACCTTCGAAACAAGATGGCAGAAAGCTTAGGAGATATATGCGACGTTGGAAAGTTGAGCGAACTTTTGCATGGCTAGGGAACTACCGTCGTTTAGTTGTCAGGTGGGATCGCTACTTATCTTCATACAGAGCTTTTTTCTATATTGCCTGCATGTTAATTACGCTAAAGAAGTTATGAAACAGCTTCTAACTATTTTACCCTTCAGCCATATATCAAATAAAAACTACATTCTATTGGCTGGAGAGATTGTAAAGCGACCTTACGGAATATCTGTATGTAGCCGGAAAATATTGGCGGGATTTAATCTTAAACAGTTGTAGCTCTCCTATTTATCATGATTTTTTAATTTTAAATTCAGTTTTACAATTAAGACACCTCAGCGCTAGAGAAATTTCAAATATAACCAAGATGCAAAGCATATATCCTCATCCATCCACATTAACTTATCCTCTTATAATCAAGAGTATTAAACGTGTATTTTTAATACCCTAGCACCCTAATTACTACTGAGTGAGAACATCCGAAAATAAACAGAAAATACTAAAATTCTGCGACGCTGTATAAAACTGCCAATGTAGCTCCAATTGAAAGCATTAGCGGATACACAACAGCTAAGAAAGAATACTTAATCAAAGTCATAATCCAACCTTGCCTATATAAACGCTTTTGCATGATTAAAAGATATACAGGTATCCAAAAGACAAGGATAGATATTAAACTCCACGTGATCTGCTCAACCCATGGATAACCGCCAAACCAACCCTGAACATTAAGTAGAAGAGTCATCAGTAATAGTGCCAAACTAATAAATGCATGGCTATGTAATGCAACAATTAAGTGTTCCATATATAACCTTCGCTTGAACAGATAAAGCACCCATAACATGAATGCAAAAATAGGCAGCATAATAAATAGTGTGGAAGGTAAAGAACCAAGAAAAATCTTCTTGAAACGATTGGGATCAGCTTCAACTAGATCACTATTTTTTTCGATCTTTAGCAAGAATTCAGCCACGCTATCCACCAGGGATTGTGGTACACCTGAAAATCTGGGGCGTTCAACTTTGTTATCCCAACAAGCTCCACCAATCTTTACATTGCAATGTTCATCCTCTTCACTATCAAAAATATCAACTACCAATTTGGGCTCAGCCCTCTGAAAATCATCGATTATTTCACCAACTTTTTTTGGAGCCTTATTCGGCAAAAATTCAGTCTCGACATCCTGATTTGATGTGTCTGATATAGTATTTCTCCCTTCATCAAGGGGCTGCTTTATATCAGATACTTCCTCAACCACAGTCTCATCATTCTCAGATGAATAATCCTTCCAATCAGTGCTAAGCTGAATTGTAAAAAAGGTTGTTATACATAAGAAAATAAACAAACGTACTGGGCTGACATAACGTACCCGCCGTCCAGCAAAATACTCGACTGTTAGAAAACCAGGACGAAACAGCAAAGGCGCCAGAGTGCGTACTATACGCGAATCAAGCGCTAGTAATGTGTCAAAAAAATCCCCGATTATGTTAGAAAATTGGCGCACCATTCCTTTTACAGGCTGACCACAAGAATAACAGTGTGGCCCCAAAAGTTCGGTCTTGCAGTTTGCACATTCAGCAACACTTCCTTTTATATGTTCCACTGTTTCTGAACAACTCATTACCTCTTTCCTTTTTTCTACTTCTAGGTATCAACCATAAAAACGTTCTATTTCTTTGCATCTTATTATGTGAAGAACGTTCAAAAAATACTAACCACTGATCAATTTCTTTTATTTCAAGAACAGCTAAAAACTAGCACTAAAGCTCTGCCAAGCTCCAGAGAACAGTCAAAGCCGCACCCAAGGCCAGCAAAATCAAATAAGCCCCTCCCAGAAAAGAGTATTTACATAAGGTAATAAGCCACCCCTGCTGATATATACGCTTTTGCATCCAAAATAGATAAATGGGGACCCAAATAATTAGCAGAAAAAACAGATTATCAAAAAGTGAAGAGATTACATTGTAATCAGAAAACTTTTCGCTTGCGCTGTAAAACAGATTGGCAGTTAAAATACTTAAACAAATAAAAGCATGACTGTGCAGTGCAACAATCAAATGCTCCATATAAAGTCGACGTTTGAAGATATAAGCTACCCACAACATCATGGCGAAAATTGGCAACATGATTATTAAAGTAGAAGGCAAGGCTCCCAGAAATGCTTTCTTAAGTCGATTTGGATCTTCAGTGACTCGTTCTACATTTTTATGGGCACTGTCTACTTTTTTATTAACCCAATCTTCCAAAGAATCAGGAAGCCAGCCAACTTGAAAAAACTCTTCATCTATTTCGGTAATGGTTTCATTTAGTCCCGAAGCAATAGCATCCTTAGTGAAATATTCGGATTGCTTTGATGCCCCTGTAACTCCGTTTAGATTGACATTAACTTTATCTAGATCCGTATTCAGTTCGTCTAAACCCGTCTTAATTTCAATGCGTTCTTCAACAAGCTCAGATTCTACCTCCTCTAAATTGATGACCACCAAATTGTCTTCAGCATGTTTTTTTTGGAGGGCTTTTAAATTCTCAACAGCCTGATCAAGACCTCTTTCGGCAGACTCCGTATCTACAACTACAGATTTATTGCCACCAAAGTTAATAGCCCAGTCACTATTAATCTGAGTAACAAAAAAACTGGTGATACAAAGAAAAATAAACAACCTTACAGGACTCACATAGCGGACTCTACGACCTGAAAAATATTCAGTAGTTAAAAATCCAGGTCGAAAGAATAAGGACGGCACTGTTTTCCATGTACGCGAGTCAAATGCCAGTAGAGTGTCAAAAAAGTCTCCAATTATGGAAGAGAAATGACGCACCATCCCCTTGACCGGCTGACCACACTTGTAACAGTGAGGTCCCAAAAGTTCAGTTTCGCAGTTAGCACAACGATTTGATTTTTGAGCAGAATGATTTGCGGATGCCGTAGTACTCATTACCTATTACCCCTCGACATTTAAAATAAATTTCCGAATTACACAAAACGTATTTATGAGCCCAAGTCCCAATTAACGAGCTAAATTAAAAAAACCTCAACTAGTGAAAGTTCACTGATTAAAGTTTTCAAAAGGAATATAATTTCGTGAAAATTTACAGGCGCAGGTCAGGAAAAAATAGAAACGCGCCAATTTTAGGCGCGTTTTGCAAGGCTTTTGGCAGTAATTGCTGGGTATTAATTATCCAGTAGGAAACGAGCAATAGTTCTCAAGCCATGTCCCTTGGCACCAGCGGCCCAAAGGTCATTGGCACTTGGCTGGTAAGAGCCAGAGAGATCTATATGCACCCAGTTGCGGCCCCCCTCCGATACAAAACGAGCAAGGAAGGCCGCCGCAGTTGAAGCCCCAGGGCTACCGTCAGCGCCTATATTAGAAATATCGGCAAAGTTAGAAGGGGTCTGCTCCAGATGGAAGGGCTCCAGTGGCAAGCGCCAGGCCTTCTCATTCTCCTGTGCTGCGGCATTCAGTACCTTCTGTGCCATTTCATCTTCAAAACTGAAGACTGAATTAAAGTCGCGGCCTACAGCCATTTTGGCAGCACCCGTCAGGGTAGCGGCATCCAAAACAAAGCGAGGCTTATCTTCCCCTGCGGCGAGTAGGCCATCCGCTAATACCAGACGCCCTTCCGCATCGGTATTCAGCACCTCAACGGTGACACCATTCTTGTATTCAATAATATCGCCCAACTTAAATGCGTGGCCGGAAACCAGGTTCTCCGCACAGCAAAGGTACAGCTTCACTCTTTTTTCCAGACCACGCGCAATGGCCAGCGCGAGACCTCCAGTCACCATAGCGGCACCGCCCATATCAGATTTCATGGTGGCCATGTTGCTTGAGGGCTTAATGCTGTAGCCACCGGAATCGAAGGTAATCCCTTTGCCCACCAGACAGATATCCACCTCAGCATCCGCATTGCCTGTAGGGTTGTAGTCGAGCTGTAACATGACCGGCTCGCGCACGCTACCACGGCCCACATTGTGGATACCAACAAAGCCATCGCGCAGCAAGTCATCCCCGGCCACTATGCGATAGTTAACTACGCTCGGGGCAAGCTTCTGTAGCATTTCCGCCGCGCTCTCCGCCAGCACCCTGGGAGAAACATCATCCGGCGTGCCATTGGTAATCTCGCGGACCCAACACGCAGCATTTTCACGTGCTGCCAGTTCTTTTAGCTCGCCAGCATCCTCGCTGCCCCAGTGGATTTTATTATTGATACGTGGATTAAAATAACCGCCCCAGAAAGCCCAGCGACTTTCGATATCCCAACCCTCACCGCTGAGTATCACCTCATTGATTCCCATGCCATCGAGGCGCCGAGCCGCGCGTTGCGCCGCCACCAGTGCAGCACCTTTGGCCGCACCAATATGGATATGGGCTTCGCTGCCATTAAAACTGAGTAACGCCGCCTCGCCCCAGGGTTCTCCTGCAGTGCCTTCCACCAAATGAACGCGCATAGCTTTTGTCATACAACACCTTTTTTGAAACTTGTGTGCCAATTTTATTGGGATTCACGCTGCATTCTAACAGTACATCAAAAATACTCGACGATTGCGCCGCCACGATGACGGCGGATAAACTGTTAGAAAGAAACACAATAAACCTTTAGGAAGAAAAGTTTTTAGGGAAAATTCATGGCTGAATCCTGCCGCTACCATTCCAGTGCCGATGCATCCTGGCAGTGCCAACCCTGTCAGCGCAAATACTGTAGCGAATGTATCCCAGGCTCCAGTGCCAACTATCAGGGCCTTGGACCCGAGTGTCCGTTGTGTCGCGATCCAGTTGAGTATATCGGTGCCAGCAACAGTGCTAAGCCCTTTTGGCAGATGGGAATTTTTTATTTTCTCTACGCCTTAAAACCAGGTCCCCTGGCGATCATAGCACTGGCAGCTGCAGCAAGTTTGCTAATCTCAGGCCTGGGTCTTTTAGCAATCGTGGCCCTGGTGGGCATCGTTGCCCTGGTGAGCCGCTACAACTTGCTGGTTATCGAGCGGCTTGCCAGTGGCCAGTTGGAAGCTCCCGGAATCGGCGATGCCCTGGACGGTAATAGTGCACCGCTGTTCTTGAAAGTCATCGCTATGACCTTGATTGCCGGTTTTGTTGGTTACAAACTCTTCTCTTTCGGTATGGGTGCCGTGCAGCTTTATGCTTTTGCCCTCTTCCTATTTGCGCCGGCAGCGATGATTGTACTGGCCCTTGAACACAGCCTGCGTGCGGCGATCAATCCACTTAAGTTACTACAATTCACTTTGATTATCGGCTGGCCCTACTGGCTGTTGTGGATTACCACCACTGCGGTTTCCGCTGCACCCAATCTGCTGATGGCCATTGCCATTGAAAAGCTACCCCCCTGGTCCCTGGGCCCGGTGATTGCAGCCACAACTACCTATTTCTATATCGTGACTAGCGCCATGATGGGTTATATCTGCCTGTCGCGGCAGCAAAAGCTGGGTATTCAGGCCGAACTGGATGACGAAAGTACTTTTCTGGAAGAGGACGAATTCAACCGCGCACGCGCTTTGGCCGATGCACAGATTTTAATGCGCGAATCGAATCTACCAGCCGCACGGCAGGCGCTGGTAGATGGCTTGCGCCGCTACCCCAATGATGAAGCCCTCAACGAACGCTACTACCGCTTGCTGCTGGCAACCCAGGACCAAAAAGCCCTGCGGGAACTCGGCCCCCACTTACTGGATAAGTTCATACAACTCAACCGGCCACACAAAGCGGCGGAACTTTACCTGGCCACCGAGCCGGCCCCCCTATTGTAAAACCCGAGCTTCGCCACACCCTAGCCAAGGTGCTCTACCAACAGCACAAATACCAGCTGGCGGCGCAATTACTGAACAATCTACACAAGGAAAGTTATCCACAGCTAGATGCGGCTTACCTGCTGCTGGCACAGGTATATATGGATGGGCTGAACCGTGAAGACCTGGCCAGGAAATTGCTGCAATTCATTAGACAGAAATTCCCCAACAGCACTCTACGCAATCAAATCGATACTCTGTGGAAAGTACTAAATAGTTCAGAGAACACACGCCAATAAATTCATAGGGTCAACGAGTCAGCAGCCCTTACCGATAGCACGTTTCCAGGAGAGGGTTGCGTGCTTTCTCTATCCGTTTATTCCACCCGGTAGAAAATCAGAAGCAATCTCACCAGTGCTTTAAAGCCCTATTCCATAGATAGAGGCAGCGGGCAAAGCCATTATAGGTTTTGTTAAGACACCATCGCAGACCCGGTGTTTTTGACAACCTTGCTTTCCACTGTTCACTGGGAGAGTTCTCCCAAATCGCTATAAATGCTTCGTAACCCACTCGCAGGTGCCCCTGTGTATCAATCACGTGCAAGCGCTCTCGCACAAATTCCAGGTCCACATCGAGCTGCTGTGCTTTGGCATTATCAAGGTGAACATCTTCCCACTCTACACCGCAAGTGGTGTTTTTCTTCTTCTGAGCACGGATACCCGCATCGCATACCGGACAGGCAGAATTGTAGAAAACACGTACTTTTGTGGCCATACAGAATCTCTGTCTGTGGAGTTAACGAGGGTGCTCGATATCTTTATGATCCACTAGCTCCCACGGCAACCCCTTATTACGGTAAATTCTCTTATTCTTATTGGGGAAGTCTGCCACATCATGATCCAGGCGCTGGCCCACTACGATACAGCGCAGAATATCGTTTCCGGTATTTTTCATCACATGGGGAAGGCCATTAGCCGGATATCCGATAAAGTCCCCTTCACCCACTATATAGTTTTCTTCGCCGATGAATACTGAAGCCTGCCCCTGCAGGATATAGACACATTCATCTTCAAATTTGTGGCAGTGATACTCTGTGGATTCGTACCCAGGCTCTATTTCAATAATGTGAAAGCCAAAGCCACTTATCCCGGTCATGTCTCCCAAGGATTTATTGCGGCGCACTGCATTCGGGTTGAGGAAGTGCACCTTGTGCTCCCCCTCCATATCCAGGATTTGTTCTTTTTTAAGAATATATTTATTCATAAGGCTCCCCTGCCAATTTGATCTTATGGATACTCACTGGGATCTGTCTAACTGCCAATGTATTTTTATAAACAGATTATTATCCTCTAGGGCTGTCCAGATATTTCTATCCCCTGGGTTAACGCCTTCATTTCCCGCGCACGCCCCTCCTCGCCCAGACGTCGGTAATAATTCACCAGAGTCATACCTAATTTGGGTATCAACGGGTGCTGTACTCTTTGCGCAATAAGCTTGTTCAAGAGTTCATCGAGCCAGGGCCAGTTTTTGGCTTCAGCAGCGCGACGCGCCATCAGCAGGCAAGTTTTGGCTGTTAGGGCTCGAGGCTTCTGCGTAGTTTGCAGGTAACTGTAATAACCGGAAGAAATAATACGAGCATCAACTGTTGGGTTGGCCGCCTGGGCAAATAGCGCCAAATTGGCTCGGTGATACGCCTCACTATCGGGATTAATCGCGGTCAACTCGATAAAGCGCTGTATCAGCGGTAGGTGGTCGGGATACTGACGTACTGCGGAGGCTGCAGCCTCTGCGGCTTCGAGCAGCTTACCCTCTTCCTGGAATCGATCGATGCGCGCCAGCGCGCCCTTTTGCGGGGATGGCAGTTCCTCTTCTTCCTGCGGCATCGCCTTTAACGGTGGTCGCCAGTAAATCAACAGTAAGGCCAGAACAAATCCAGCCAGCAAGCCGCCGGTATGGGCCCAATAGGCGATCCCGGCATCACCATATAGGTAGCCAAACACTTCCTTACCCAGCCACAGGGGCAACACCATCAGAGCCGGTGCACTGAACTCGCCAAACATAAATCCGACGGTGTAAAAAAAACGCAAGCGCCGCACTCCGTATATAGCAACGAACATCCCCATAATCGCCGATACTGCGCCAGAAGCACCGACCATAGGTACATAACTGCCCGATTCAACCAACATGTGCAGGCTAGCTGCAGCCAAGCCACCGAGAAGATAGAGGGTGATAAACCAAAGCCCCCCCAGTGCCAGCTCAACCGATAAGCCAAACAGCAGCAAAAACACCATATTGCCAATCAGGTGATCCCAGCTGCCGTGTAAAAACATATGACCAAAAAGTCCAGCCGCGCTGGGCTCCGCCGGCGTCAGACCCAAGGCCATGCTGCTAATCTTGTCGCGCAGCCCGGCAAAATGCTGGCGCTGCTGTAACCACTGGGGTTGCTCCTCCTGTTCTAGCCTGGGTAGTAACCACTGGTGAAATTCCGTATTCCACAGTAGTTCCCGATAGACAAATTCCTCGCCCTCTACATCCATCTGCAGGCGCCACTCGGGATGCTCCTCATTGACATAAATCAGGAAGCGCTGCTCCTCCAGATCCGGTAGGTCACTGTCGAAGTAATACTCCTCAGCCTGCTGCCAGCGGGCATCGTCACTGCCCTGGTAGAACATAAATACCAGCAAGTTGGCGAGGATTAGCACAAAACACATCAGAGGAGGTCGGCGCCAGTCTGGTTTATTCTGGATCGGGATTATCAGCACGGGCAGTTCCTTGTAGATATTGCACGAACGCCCAATAGCAAAACGCTGCAATAAAAATAACAGGGATGGGGCCGACATCACCGTCGGCCGCTTGGAAAATACTACGCCTGTTCACCGCAACTCAAGCCCGATACTCTCCCTGGGCTACTACTTTCTCCCTGTGCGAGTAATCATTGCCGGTGCATCCCAACTGCGCAGGTGCAGATCCCGCTGTGGGAAAGGCACCTCGATACCCTTTTCACGAAATTCCCGCAACAGTTCTAAATTGTAAAGCGCATAGGAGTCACCCAACGAAGTGACCATGTTACTGTTCACCCATACCACCAGCTTAAAATTCAGCGCGCTATCGCCAAATTCCATCAGCCAGACTTCAGTTTTACGCTTCCAGTCGGTATGTGTGATATTGACCCGCGAGGCGGCCTCCAGTGCAGCTTCCCGCACCAAGTCTGGATCGGAGGCATAGGAAACACCAAAGGACACATGAATACGACGCACCGGGTCATCGAGGGTATGGTTAATCACCCGTCCAGCGACAAACTCGGTATTCGGTACCAGGATATCCACATTATCGCGGGTGGTGATACGGGTTGAACGCACATTGATATCGCGGATTCGGCCAAAAACACCGGACTCCAGCTCTACCAAGTCCCCAACCTTCAAGGGCCTTTCGAACAGTAAAATAAGCCCGGAAATGAAATTGGAAAAAATAGCCTGCAAGCCAAAACCAATACCTACAGATAGGGCTCCAGCCACCAGTGCCAGCTTGGAGGTATCCAGGCCGAGCATACTCAACACCACAATCAGGGCGACGCCGATATAGGTGTAGTGCAACACGCGGCTCAGGTTATACATGGAGGATTCGCTGGCGTGTTCCCTGCGTACCAGCCGGCGCAGGAAGGCGCGAGTCAGTACCGACAGCAACCAGGCGCAGACCAACACAAATGCCATCCTGGCAATCAGGCGCAACGTGATTGGGTTTTGCGCGATAGTAAACAACTGGTAATCCGCCAGAGTGCGCCAGCGTTTGTATACCTGGCGGCCGGTCAGCGCCAAACGTTCGCGAACCGTGGCCCACCAACCCTGGCGCTCGCGGTAAACTTCAAGTTGGGCCTTCTCATAACGCTGGATATCCTGCTCCAAGTCGTTGGCCCGCGCCAGACCACTGCCGATCCGTTCAAAGTAAGCCCACCAACGGCTCAGATCGGCACTTTCCTCCTCATCGCGCCAAGCCACCACCTGCCGCTGTCGGATCGCCAGCTCCCGCGAAGTGCTATCGATCACCGCATTGGCATTCTCCAGCAGCTCGCGACTGACAACCAATGTCTCCTCGCCAGTTTCTGGATTCAATACGCGGTTGATGGATTGCAGTAACTCACTCTTGCGCTTACCCAGGTGTTCCTCTAAAAGGTCCACCTCCAGCTGCATCAGGGTGAGGTCCTTTTTCATATTGACGTCGGGGTCAGTGGAGGGCTCGGTAGTGCTCTGGATACTGGTGCGGGTAGCGGCGATACGCTCAATTTTCTTATCGCTGTCAGTGATGGATTTCTCCAGCTTTTCGGCATCCTTCTCACTGAACTGCAGGTCGTCGAGCATACCGCGCAGCTTGGCTTCCGACAGTTCGATTTTTTCCTGCCAGGTACCGAGAAACTCATTCACCGTATCCAGCTGCTCAATAATATTCAGGTGATTAATCTGCGCCAATAACAGCGCTTGTGCCGCCTGATCTTCTTCCTCACCTTTGGCATCACGCAGCACAATTACCTGCTTGCGCAACTGCGCCAAGGATTGCGATCGGCTAGCGCGCAGCTGCCGCGCCTCTAGCTGCACACCACTCAGGCGGCGTTGACCGCGGCTAATGGCCGCATCGGCGCGGGCCCAGTCGAGTACACTAGGGTTTTCCGGAAACTTCACCTCCGGCATCAACTCAACTTTTAAATACTCCTGCCGCTTCTTCCAGGTGACCTCCACCCCCTCCAGGCTCTGGGTAATTTTTTTCGCCCCTTTTTGCAGCGCCTCATCCTCTTCAGGTAATTCTTGCTGCCACTCTTGCCAACCCTTTTTAATGGCCTGTAGCCACTCTCGTCGCTGCTCCGGCGATGCATTGGCCCAGCCGGTCCACCAATCTGCAGAAGGATCGGCAAACTCAGGCACCACCGCCTTGAATTCCTTGGGCTTGGAACCGGGTAACTGGGCACTAGCGGCCAGAGAGCAAAGGGCGAAAAAAATCAGGCAGAGGGCGATCGGAAAAAAGTGGGAAAGTCGTTGCCCGGTGCGAGTCTTAGGCTTATCAGTAAAGAAGTAACCACCAACACCCAGCATAAAATACACATCTGTCCATGAAGCAGTATCAGCAAGGGGAAGACCTTGCCCCTAGGGGCTTATTTCTTGAGTGTAGCCGAGAGCGGCCAGGCTCTCGGCTCTTCAACTTAAAGGGGCTCAGTAGCGTCTGCGCCCATAGCTGCGCATACAATTGAGGTATTGTCTGCGATAGGCGCGAGTACTAATCACAGATACCCTTCCGGGTCTATGCACACTTCTCACCAGATTGGCTGCTCTGGCCTTGCAAAACACTTCCCTACGACCGAGATTTCTGTCAGGGCGGCGGACATTTCTCGAATGGCGTAGCTGGCTGGCATTGCGGGAGGATTCGTATTTAGGAGGATAGGCTCGGGTAGATTCGTAATTGGGCGGATAGGCACGCGGGTAAATTCTTACTTCGGGTGCTAGGGGATTGCGATTGTAATTACGCCAATTGGCCGGAGGGGTAACCACCACAAATTGGTTGTCTTTAGGGTCAAACTCGAAAAAAGTGCCATTCCCTGCTCGCCGGTAATCCTTGCCACCGAGGTAAAAGGATGTGCCTGTTGGTACTTCCGGCACTCTAGCCCCGAGTGGTGGCTCCACACGGGTGTAACCATCTGGTCCCTGTCGGTAGAAATATCCATCTGCATAGAAATAAATTTCATTGTTGGCTTCGATAAGGCGCGCCCCGTCCAGAAGGGGCACCACCTGCGTCTCCGCGAGAGGTGCTGAGGCAATCGTCAGTAACAGCAGCGCAAGCAGGAAACGCATAAGACACCTCGACGAGCAAGTAAATGTCGCAGAAGTGTATTGTCATGGAACTCTGTTCCCCAATTTAATTAAAGGAGACTGGTATCAATAATTCAGTCAGCCACCGCCAGAACACTGCTGTCATCTTTATCGCGCACCACCTCTGATAATATCTTCACCTCCTGCCCCGGTTGCAGGCGCTCGGCACCGCGCACGATAACCCGGTCGCCATCTGCGAGTTCACCGTAAACGGCTATCCACTCTCCATCACCGCTGCCAACACGAACCGACAAACGCTCTGCTTTATCCTCTTTATCCACACGGTAAACAAAGGTTTCGCCATTGCGCAACACCAAGGCGTCACGCGGAACTGCCATGGTGTCGCGGGCCTCAGACAGGGGTACCGCCACCTGTACCGGCATGCCCACTACCCAGTCCCTCTGCTGTGAAGCCTTGCCGGGCAGCTGCACCATCAGCTTAACTCTGCGAGAGTTTTCGCTAGCCACAGGTACATACTGGCGCACATGACCGCTGATAATCCGTGCTTTGGCGCGCTCACTCTCGGAGAGGGACAAGGCATCGCTGCGCACCGAAATACTGTCGCCGGCACCAATCAGGGGCAGAGCAGCCAATGGAATATCTGCCTCTACCTCCAGCTGGGACATATCCAGCGCGCGCAACAGCTCGGAGCCGGTGCGGACATATTCCCCCGCCTGCAACTCGCGACTCACCACCAGGGTATCGAAGGGGGCGTCAATATTGGTCTTACCAAGTTCATAGGCGCGCCTATCCCGCTCAATCTGTGCGGCCAACAGATCCTGGGCCATCGCCTCGCGCTCGGCCTGCTGTTCCTCCAGCGCCGCACGGGAGGTGCTGTTGGTTTCCGCCAATTTACTCAGTCGATGCAGCTGCGCGTCCAGGTAGGTGAGACGCGCCTTCAGCTGGGCAATACGACTCTCGCTATTACGTAGCTGCAAGCGCCAGTGGGTCCCATCCAACTGCGCCAGGCGCTCACCTTTTTTTACCAAGCTACCGGGCTCAGCAACAAACTCCAACACGCCATCCAGTTCAGAGGAAATACGAATATCGCGACGGCTCACCACCTCCCCCGCGGACCACTGGCTAGCTGCCATCTGGCGGGTCTCAGCCCGATCCACAGTGACCGCCACGGCGCCACTCTGGGCCAAAACCGGTCCCACAGAGGTGAGGGACAGGACTACTCCGGCAAGTAACTTTTTCATTGGGAACTCCTCAGGGCCAGTCTTTGACGCAAGCGGGTAAATTGCGGCACAGGCAGGCGACCGGTCTGTAACAGCGCCGGTAATAAAATCAAGGTAAACAGAGTACTGACCGCCATTCCACCGACAATCACGGCGGCCAGACCGCGGTAGATCACACTTCCTTCGCCCGGAGCTACCAACAGGGGCAACATGCCGAATACGCTGGTCAAGGTACTCATAAAGATCGGCCGCAGGCGCAGGCGCAACGCCTGTTCCACCGCCTCTATCCGACTAGCGCCCGCGCCTTCCGCTGAGCGGGTCTGGTGTACTAACAAGATGGCGTTATTCACTACCAACCCCAGCAGAATAACGAAACCAATCATGGTGAGAAGATCGAGGGGCTGGAAGCTGATCAAATTCAGCAACTGCAGTGCCAAGACCCCGCCGACAGTAGCCAGCGGTACGGTTAACAGCACCAGCCCAGCATCGCGCAGTGAACGAAACAAAGCGCTCATCAGCAGGAACAGAATCAACAGCGCCAACAGGAAGTTCTGTGAAAGGGATACCAGAGCTTTATCCAAATCACTAGCGTTCCCCCCCACCAGAATACTGCCATCCTCGGGCAGAGCCTCGCGAATTTTCGGCAGCACCTCTTCCTCAAGCTGGGCACGTACTTCCTCCAGAGAGATGTCATCCGGTGGCACAATATTCAGGGTAATAGTGCGACGACCATCTACTCTACGCAGATTGCCCGGGCCCACGGTGCGCTCCACACTCGCCAACTGGCTCAGCGATACCACCTCTCCACGGGGAGTGACCAACGGCGTATTCTGCAACTGTTCCGGTGTACTCCAAGGCTTGGCCTTGAAAATCATATCCAGGCGTTTTTCCCCGTCAAAGTATTCACCCACATAGAGGCCATTGCCGAGGGTGCGAATCAGCCCCCCCATATCCTGGCGGTTCCAGCCTTGCTCCAGCATGGCGCGGTCGTTAGGGCGCACCGTCAGCTCTGGTTCAGACAGAGACAGACCCGGGTTAGTCTGCACTGGGGTGCCCGGCATCACCTCTTCCACCACTTCAACACCGCGGGCAGCCGCGCGCATTAATCCATCAGCATCACGGGATTGCAGGTGTAGGGCGATATTGCGATCTCCACCAAAGCGGCTAAACAGGTTGCCCCTTGCGGCGAAGCCTTGAAAGTCGGGAATATCTACCAGGATCTCCTCACGCAACAGCGTCTCCATCTCCTTAGCCTGATCCATATCCTTGACACGCACGCCCATATTGCCGCCGCTGGGCCAGGTAATGATGTAGTAGTTTTTGAGAGCCGGCTCCCGCTCACCACTCATAAAGGGTGCCATGCGCCGGTCAAGTTCGTTGACGATATCCTTTTCGATAGTTTTGGTATTTGTAGCCGCGGGGAAATTCATCCATACATCCACCGCATCCCTTTTTACCGGCGGTAAATAATCTAGATTGGGTAATAGGAAATAAGTTGCGGCAATAGGCACCAGCAGAAAACCACCGATCACCTGCCAGCGACGTGCACGGGTACCGGTCAGTGCCATAACCCGAGTGGCGATTTTCTCCCACACATGAGCCAGACGATCCTCACTGGAAATCGAGGGCAGCCACAGTTTTGCCGCCAGTGGCACTATGGCAATGGCCGCCAACAGGGAAAATACCACTGCCACTGCAATCGTCAGAGCCAGATCGCCAAAGACCTGTCCCTCGACACTGTTGAGGAAAAATACCGGCAGGAAGATCGCTACGGTAGTGGCAGTACTCGCCAGCAATGCGCCCCAAACCTGACCGGCGCCCTGTTCCGAAGCCTCCTCTGGATTGCTGCCTTTTTCCCGCAGACGCACAATATTCTCCAACACCACAATTGCCGCATCGAGCACCATACCGGTAGCGAAAGCAAGGCCAGCAAGGGAAATCACATTGACACTGCGCCCAGCGGCGGACATGACAACGAAGGTGGATAAAAGGGAAATGGGAATAGCGGCTGCCACAATCAAAGTAGCGCGCATACGCCGCATAAACCACCAGAGCACCCCCACCGCCAGCAATATGCCCAAAATCATATTACCGCCAAGTAAATTGAGGGCGCGGTAAACGAATACCGAGGCATCGAAAGACTGCACCAGTACCAGCTGTTCGTTTTTCAGCTTGGTCTCATTCAGTTCCTCAACCTTCTGTTTTACCAGCTCCAGAGTGGCAAGCATATTGGCATCGTTTGCGCGGTTGATGCGCATAGAGACAGCCGGATTGCCATTTTGTGTGGCCACTCCGCGGGGCTCAGAGGGCCCTACACGCACCTCGGCAATATCACCGAGGCGCACCGGCTGGCCATCGCGCCACTCCAGCACCAGTTCGGATAAATCCGCCGGCTTGTACTCACCGACAAAACGCAGTGTGTAGCGGCGACGCCCGACATCGGTAAAACCACCAGAAACATCTCTTGCCGAGGCTAACTGACGGCTGATCGCCGGCAACTGAATACCTAAATCGGCCGCTTTCCAAGGGTCGAAAATAACCTGCAGTTCCTCTTGCGCGGCACGACCGGATTGGGCCTCCACACTTGCCACACCCGGCACAGACTCCAGCTCCGGCCGCAACACATCCTCAATCAGGCCGGTAAAGTCATCGAGGTGGTTGGGATTTTCAGGCAGCTTCTGCAAAAAGAAATAAGTAAGTGCATTGGTACCACCGCCCCAACCACCTAGCATTACCCGCGGCGGTTCCGCATCTCGCGGCAGAGGCGGCAAGCTGCTCATACGGCTGATCACATCGATCAGCACCTTGTCCATGTCGGTGCCCATACTGAATTCGAGATTTACCCAAGCACCGCCACGGCCAGCATTCACCTCCATGGTTTCCAGGCCGGTGAGGCCCTGCAGAACCGATTCAATCGGCTCAACAATTTCTGCCTCCACCTCTTTCGGTGCGGCAGCACGCCAGCCAGCCTGGATAACAATACGCGGGCTTTCGATATCGGGGAAAAGCTGTACTGGTAAGCGGCTGGCAAGAAAGGCCCCCAGCAAGACGGCGAACACCACTACCACACCGGCGGCAGCAGGATTTTTCAGAGCGGCTTTTGTCAGTGCCATTCCATAGGCCCTTAATTATATATTTACGGTTAGTGTGGCAGTGACCCAGACAAGTCCTGATCTATTTCACTGTCTCTGACAAAACACTGATGCAGAGATCGTAAATCTGCAGTTAGTATGTCGGTTCGCACCCGGTTTATTTTCTTGGAAAAAATACCATTTTTCTGGGGGTGATAGGCATTATTCCAGACACTCTAGCTCTGGGCCAATAACCGCACTTCCTGTGCTGCGCGATATGCCCATCGCTGGAGGCCGACGGGCTAGGGAGAGGAAGGCTAATACATTAGGAATTGCAAACAAGGCCGTTGCGACAAAATGTCGGGAATATTCGATCAGGTTACTGAGTGAATTTTTATTTCCACTAGGCGCAAAAACACCTCAAAGAAAATGCTGCACTTTACTCTTATAGCTGCGGCTCATTTTCAGGCACTCGCCACTGTCCAACACCAGGTGATATTCACCATTAATATGCGCGCGAATTTCCCGTACACGGCTTAAATTTACGATAGTGGAGCGGTGAATGCGCTGGAATAATTTTGGATCCAGCTGTTGTTCCAATTCCTTCATGGTAATGCGCATCACATGGGTTTCGCCCTGGGCGTGTACGCACATATAGTCCCCGGCAGCGTCAATCCAATCGATTTCCCGTGCCGGCACTAGGGTGATCTTGCCAGAGTCCTTCACAGCGATTTTATCCGGGTAGGCGCTGCCGGCAAACTGGCCGCTGACCAGTTTCTGCTCCAGTGCCTCCGGAGATTCCTTGGTCAAATCCGCAACCGCCTCCAACAGCTGCTCGCGCTGTATGGCGATATCTGCCGTGGCCATTTTTTCCCGTGCGCGAGTCAGAGCCAGTTGCAGTCGCTCCTCTTCGATGGGTTTCAATACGTAATCTACCGCGTTGACCTCGAAGGCCTCCACCGCATACTGATCATAAGCCGTTACGAACACCACCTGGGGCAGTTTTTCCAGGGGTATTTGCTGCACCAGCTGCAGACCATTGACGCCAGGCATCTGAATATCCACAAACGCCACATCCGGGTTTAGCTGCAGAATAATTTCCAGAGCCTCGCGGCCGTTGCCGCACTCAGCGACTACATCGACACCGGACATATGCTCCAGGCGCAGGCGCAGGCCGCGACGTGCCAGGGGTTCATCATCGACAATTACTGCGGTCAGGTTTTCAACTGCACTCATCTCGTTATTCCTGTTCATAGGGAATGCGGATATTCACCGACAGCCCACCCTGTGGACGGTTGTGGAAACGCACTCTCTGATCATCGCCATACAGAGCACGCAAGCGCTCACAGGTATTGCGAATACCAACACCGTAACCTTTGCCTATCAGGCGCAACTCCTCTTCCGGCATACCCGGACCATTGTCGCTCACTTCGAGCAGTAACTCCCCTGCGAACACTCGCGCCTTGATATTGATCTCGCCACCGCTCTCCAGTTGAGAGATACCGTATTTAATTGCATTTTCCACCAGAGGTTGCAGTAGTAGGCTGGGCACCAATGCCTGGGGCGAATCGCCCTGCAGATCCAGCCGTACCCCAAGGCGATCGGCAAAGCGTACTTTCTCTATATCCAAATACAACATCAGGGCCTCCACTTCCTTGGCCAGGGTAACCTTTTGCATGGGGTCATTATCGAGAGAATGACGCAAAAACTGAGACAAGCGTGTGACCATATTGTTGGCGGTGCGCCCATCGTTATCCAAGATCAGAGTGGAGATAGCGTTTAGCGTATTGAAGAGAAAGTGGGGATTCAGCTGGTAGCGCAGCATCTTTAACTGGGCCTGATGCGCCATGGATTCCGCACGCAGAGCCTTGGCCCGCTGAGTCTGTGAAGACCGATAATACTTGATGCCGTAATACAGCGCCGCCCAGGTGGTAAGGATCATAAACGAATAGGAGAACCAATACGTAGCCTGCCATACCGGGTGCTCATCGCTCGCCTTACCGTACAGCCACAGGGAGCCACCAAACTTGATTGCCGCCCACACAGCGGCTGCGCCAATCACCAGTAGCTGTGAACCAAAGAATCGAGTCACCGGAGGCTTGTTCCATAGGCGCTGAAAGCCGAAACGCATGACTTCACTAAGAAATATCCCGGCGACGGTGGCCACCGCAATATAACCCGAGTGGATCCAATGGTCCTTCACCCAGAAAAAGCTGCCGATAAAAGTCAGCAGCGTGTAGCCGGCCCAACCACTGAGTTGCAGGGCCCAGTACTGGGACCTGTGGCTCGACAGGCGCTCTGAAAGCCACTGAAATGCTTTGTTTCCCATAATCTCCCGCTAGAGGCGTAAAAAGATAACGCCGATTTGACACTTTTGTATGGCTTCATACTAAATGGCACCGATCGCCGGCGAAACACCAACCGGCGCAGCACAGGGACAAACTGCCGCATGACACACTGGTTATTCAAATCCGAACCCGATGAGTACAGCCTGCAAGACCTCGCCGCCGAAGCCAATGGCAGCGGCCGCTGGGATGGTATTCGAAATTACCAGGCGCGCAACTTCTTGCGCGATCAGGTCGCCGTGGGCGATGGGGTGCTGTTCTATCACAGCGCCTGTAAGCTGCCGGCGGTGGTGGGCACCGCCGAGGTAGTGCGCGCCGCCTATGCGGACCCGGCGCAATTCGACCCCGAGAGCAAGTACTTCGACCCCAAGGCCAGCGCCGATAGTCCGCGCTGGTTCTGTGTGGACCTGGCATGGCGCAGCGAATTCAAACGCCCGATACCCCTGGCAGAAATCAAGAAGGATCCACAGCTGGCGGAAATGGTACTCGTCAGGCAGGGGCGGTTGTCGATACAGCCGGTGCGCCAGGAAGAGTGGAATTACATCGTGAAATTGGGCGGGCAATAAAACCGGAAGCGAAAACTAGAACGGGGCGGTTACATACCACCCCGAAGTGATTTATCCCAGCTTACGGTTGTTCATCTTTACCGGGCTCGCCGCCCCTCTGGGTAGGGCTGTGCCCGACGTTGTACCAGTCCAGTTGACGAGTCAGTACCATAGTGCAGCCAAGCACCCCGAACACTAACAGCGAGCCCATCAACAGGGCGTAGTCCTCAGCTCTGAGCAGACCATACAAGAGTGCATATAGGGCAGCCAACAGTCCCGCGAATCCCAGCCCCCGCTGCCAGCTGCGCAACACCGCACTGGTATAAAAACCGATCAACCCAACGCAAGCCGCGGCGGAAATTATGTAGGCTTTGACGAAGGCGATATGCTCTGACAGTGACAACAGCAGCAGGTAGAACAACGCCAGCGCCAAACCTACCAGGGCATACTGTACCGGGTGCACCGCCAAGCGCTTGAGTATTTCAAACAGAAAGAAGGTGGCGAAGGTCAGGGTGATAAACAGCAATGCATATTTAATCGCGCGATCAGTTTTCAGGTACTGATCCACCGGATCGAGGAAGCTCACACCAAAGCGGCGATTAGTCAGGTTGTTACATTGATCCTCCCCATGACAGCGCCGCAGTATCTCCTCCAAGTTGGTGGCGAAAAAGCTGGTCTGCCATTCCGCAGTAAATCCTTGATCGTTTAAATCTCTACTACTGGGCAGGAAGTTGCCAAAGAAGCTCGGATGCGGCCAATCGGCCCTCATCATTACACGACTGTCACGACCCACCGGTACCAGGCTGAAGTGCTCGGTACCCTGCAGTTTGAGATCGAATGAAAACGCCAGGGTTTGGCCGCCTTCCGAATCCACCATTGGCAGCATAGCGTGCACACCATCACCGAGTATCGGTGCGCGACTGCCCGGTGCAAATTCCAATGTCTGGTTGTTCAAGCGCAATTTCAGATCGTTGCGGATACCGCGAATATCGTTGATACCTACCGATAAGTAAGGCGTGCTAAAGCGGTACTGATCCAAATTCGCTCCCAAGCCCAGTTTCTCCGGCACTCGGAACAAGCCACTGACCTTGCTATCGCTGTGGTACAGAAGCGCCTCATAGATACCCCGAGCACGCCGCTCGGTTGTCAGGTCGGCATCGAAGACAAAGCGCTCGGGCAGAAAATACAGGTGGCCGCGCTCCTCCCGCTGCTCCTTGTGCCTCTCACCGGTTTTTTCATTGGTTATCCACTTCCAGTATTTCTTGACGTAGGGCACCACTAAAATAGGGCCGGTAATTTGCTGGTTAAAGCTGGAACTGCGGGCAATATCCTTTAGCACATCACTCTGGTAACGCTTTCGCTCACTGATCAGGCCATCGATCATGGTCAGTGGAATAAGAAGCAACAAAATCAAAACAGCAATAGCGCCCAATTTAAAAGCCAGGGCTCGGTTCATGGTTCAGACCTCGGTATCCAATTTCGATAACCTCAGTCTGAGCTGCGAGTATGGATTGCCGATGGAGGCAATATGGAGAGTCTGGGGAGATTGTGTGGGGGCCAGTGGAAAGTAACTTTACCCATCAGGCTGCGGGCAAATTTAGACTGACCTCGACACCACCAGACACATTGCGGATCGACAGAGTACCGCCGTGTAACTCCGCCACCTCCTCAACAAAATTGAGTCCCAGTCCAGTACTCTTACGCCCGCCCCCAGGACGCGGCAGTGAATAGAAGCGCTCAGTAAGGCGCCCTAGGGCATATTCCGGGATTGCCTCGCCCCGATTGAACAAGCACACCTTGACCCATTCTCCACAGCATTCGGCTTTGACGCGAATCAGGCCGCCATCCGGGGTAAAATCCAGCGCGTTGTCCAGTAGGTTGGCCAGGGCCTGCCGCAGCAGAAAGCGCTCACCGTACAGCTGCAGTGCCGGTGCCAGCTCTTGCTCCACATGCAGCTGGGCGGCACTGATACGAACTCGCTGAGCCTCAATTAGCTCCTCAACGAGCGGCGCCAGCGGTATCGCCACTCGCTCCTCCAGCCCCTGACGCTGCTCCACCTGGGCCAGATGCAGCAGCCGTTCGCTTAACTGCTGCAATCGCTCGGCCTCCCGCTGGATATTGCCCACAAAACGCTGGTGCTGTTCGGTCGGCATATCACTATCGAGCAGCTCGGCGGCACCGCGAATGGCCGCCAATGGGCTCTTCAGTTCATGAGTCAGGGTGTGTACATAGCGCTCCACATAGTCCCTGCCCTCTAGTTCACTGCGCATCTGCTCTACCGCCACAGCCAGCTGCCCCAACTCTCCACTGGGTAACTGCGGCGGTTTTACCCTGTGGCCCGCACTGGCAGCCTGGGCATAATCGGTGAGTTTCCCCAGAGCACGACTGAGCCACCAGGACAGAAGGGCGCCTACCAACAAGCCGAGCACAACCAGCCCCGCACCCTGCCAGATCAAACGATGCTGCGAACGCTCGATATAGGGCTGCAAGGTTTGATTGGGCTTGGCTACCGAAACCACGCCGATAATCTGTTCGCCATTGCGGATTGGCGCCGCCACATACATGACGGAAGAATCTGGATTATTGGGGTCTTCGCGGGTGGATCGGGCACCGTAATCGCCACGCAAGGTCAGATAAACATCGTTCCAACGGGAGTAGTCCCGCCCAACCGCGAGGCCACTGGAGTCAAGTAATACTGTACCGCTGGCATCGGTGACATAGATGCGGTGATTGACCTGGCTCTTGGTATACCCCCAGATACTCGCCTCCGGGCGGCGACGACCATAGGCTTTAAGCACTTCGGGTAAATGACTTTGAGCCAAGTTACCGGCGATCACCGGGTCGCGCAGGATTTCCGCCAATAGATTAGCGGTATCCACCAGGGTTTCCTCAGTGGACTGGCGCACGCCGGGGCGAATCTCATCCATCACCGTGCCCAATACAAACCAACCGGCCAGCCCTACAAACAGGAAATAGACGGCAAAAATGCGTATCCCGAGCGGCATATTATTGCTCCGGGCAACAACTATATCCGAGGCCGCGATGGGTTTGGATTGGCTTGGAGTCTGGTGCTATCTCGCGAATTTTTGCCCGCAGCCCTTTGATGTGGCTGTCGACATTGCGCTCATACCCCACTTCCAAAGCCACCCCCAAAGCATCGAGCAATTGTGCACGGGAAAACACCCTTCCGGGCTGGGCCAGCAGGGTTTCCAATAGGCGGTACTCGTGGCGGGTCAGAGGCAATAACTGTTCGTGGAAGAGGATTTGGTAACTCACCGAATCGATACGGAAAGGGCCTTTAGCCTCAGATAGCTCTACTCTCTTTGAGCGTGGCGCTACCCTTTTGAGGATGGCCTTGACCCTCGCTGCCACCTCGCGCGGGCTGAAAGGTTTCACTACATAATCGTCTGCGCCAATTTCAAGCCCTACAACCCGGTCTATTTCCCCGTTGCGCGCAGTGAGAAAAATCACCGGCACTTCGGAGAAGCGTCGCAGTTGTTTACAGGCTTCGAAGCCACTGATATCCGGCAGCCCCACATCCAGAATCACCAAGTCGAAAGACTCACTCTTCAGCAGTGCTAAAGCCTCGCCGGCAAGCGCCAGCCAGTGAGTGGTAAAACCCTCGGCCTGCAGCGCGTAAATCAGGGTATCGGCTATTGCGCCTTCGTCCTCGACGATCAATATTCTTGGCATGGAACCCTAAGCTCAAATTCCACCAGTGTATCTATTTTTGCCGCGCGGAAAGCGGTAACTCAAATAAAATCAGCAATTTCATCCAAGGGTTTTCTGCCGATAGCTGGCACCTGAGCACCTTCAGCGGGCAGCCCAGCCACCAGAATCATATAGGGTTTTTCCTGCATAGGGCGGCCAAGAATTTCATTGAGAAATTTCATCGGACTGGGGGTGTGGGTCAGGGTCGCCACACCGGCATTATGCAGGGCGGCAATCAATATGCCTGTGGCGATACCTACCGATTCCGCGGTGTAATAGTTTTTTAATCGCTCACCATTTTCCGCACTGGAAAACTTCTTCAGAAAAATTGCAATCAGGTAGGGCGCCGTTTCAAGAAAAGGCTTATGCGCATCTGTGCCCAGGGGTTCCAATGCGTTGAGCCATTCCTCTGAGGCACGGCGCTGGTAAAACTCGCGCTCCTCCTCTTCCGCCGCCAGGCGAATACGGCGTTTTACCTCGGCATTTTCAACGACGACAAAATGCCACGGCTGCATATTGGCCCCGCTGGGAGCACTACCGGCAGCGCGCACGGCGTCTTCGATAACCTCGCGGGGCACAGGTTTAACTGAGAAATCCCGCACCGAGCGGCGCCGGCGCATCAAACGGAAAAAGTCCCCTGCGCGACGGCACATCTCGTCATCGTCAAGGCAGGTAAAATTCAGTGGCTGAAAGTTTTTATCGGGCTCCATAGCAAGCCCCTCACACCACGCCTTTGGTCTGCGCGATCAACACGCTGATCAACGACAGCAGGGTCAGCACCACCAGGAGCATGACAAACAACAGCCAGGGGCGGAAGGGCTTGCGCTCCACTTGGTTGACCGCGCTTTGCAGATACTGATCGACCCGGGCCTGGTCTTCCTCGGAGAGTCTCTTCTGGGAGATATTGGTCATTGGCTGTTTCGCTCTTTATTGTTTTCTCCCGAGTGTAGGAGAAAGCGAAAAGCGACTCCATAAAAAAAGCCCCGCAAGGCGAGGCTTTTTTAGAATCTGCCGAGAGGGCTGTTAGAACAGTTCCTCTTCCAGATCCATCAGGGTGGCGCTACCGGCATTGACGCTGCTGGCGAGTGCCTGGGTGCGCGGCAGTAAGCGCGCAAAGTAGAAGCGTGCAGTTTTCACTTGGCCCTTGTAGAAGCTGTCCGCCTCCTGCTTGTCCAGCGCAACTGCAACTACCTTGGCCCACATAAAGGCGTAAGCCACATAGCCAAACAGATGCAGGTATTCCACCGAAGCTGCACCCGGCGCGTAGGGGTCTTCCTTGGTTGCGGCGATCATTTTCTCTGTGGCTTCGCGCAGGCGCTGCAACTCAGTTGCCAGCGGCTGTACAAACTCAGCCATCGCCTCGCGATCAACCTGGCTATCGATAAAACGCTGTACATCCGCAGCAAATAGCTCGAACAGGGCGCCACCGCTGGCGACGGTCTTGCGACCCACCAAGTCCAATGCCTGAATACCGTTGGTGCCCTCGTAAATCTGGGTAATACGCACATCGCGCACCAGCTGCTCCTGGCCCCATTCACGAATATAACCATGACCGCCGAAAACCTGCTGGCCGATTACGGTGCAATCGAGGCCCATATCGGTGGTGAAGGCCTTGGCCACAGGGGTCAGCAAGGCCACCATAGCCTCGGCGTTCTTTTTCTCTTCACCCTCGCCGAACTTGGAGATGTCCAGCCATTGAGCCACGTAAGTGGACAGGGCACGGCCACCGCCCACCAGTGCTTTCTGGGTGAGTAGCATACGGCGCACATCAGGGTGCACGATAATCGGGTCGGCAGCTTTTTCCGGCTGCTGGGCACCGGCAGGAGAGCGGCTCTGGATACGATCGCGAGCGTATTCCAGGGCGTTTTGGTAGGAGCGATCAGAGGCGCCAAGGCCCTGGATACCCACACCCAGACGCTCGTAGTTCATCATGGTAAACATAGCGGCGAGGCCCTTGTTCTCCTCACCCACCAGCCAACCCTGAGCACCGTCGAAATTCATCGCACAAGTAGCGGAGGCTTTAATGCCCATCTTGTGTTCAATGGAACCACAATTAACGTTATTGCTCTCGCCGACGCTGCCGTCTTCGTTCACCTTGTACTTCGGCACCAGGAACAGGGAAATGCCTTTAGGGCCTTTGGGTGCGTCCGGCAACTTGGCCAGTACCAGGTGAATTATATTTTCGGACAAGTCCTGGTCACCGCCGGTGATAAAGATCTTGCTGCCGCTAATACTGTAACTGCCGTCTTCGCGGGGCTCGGCCTTGGTGCGGATAATACCCAGGTCGGTGCCGGCGTGGGGCTCGGTCAGGTCCATGGCACCGGCCCAGGTGCCCTCGTACATCTTGGGCAGGAATTTCTGTTTCAGCACTTCACTGGCATGAGCATCGATCGCCAGACAGGCACCGTTGGTCAGTACCGGGTAGAGAGCGAAGGAGATATTGGAAGCGTTGATCATTTCCTCGACCTGAGCGCCCAGCATCTTCGGCATACCCATGCCGCCGTACTCTGGGTTGCCCAACAGCGCGCCCCAGCCACCCTCACAGAAAGTGGCGTAGGCTTCTTTGAAGCCCGCAGGGGTGGTCACAACACCATCGTTCCAATCACAGCCCTCTTCGTCACCGCTGCGGTTGATCGGATCCAGGGTGTTGGAAGCCAACTTGGCCATCTCTTCGAGAATCGCATCAGCGGTCTCGCGATCCACAGCTCCGGCCAACCCGGGCAGTTCCGCCCAGAGTTTTTCCGCAGCAAATACTTCGTGCAGCAGGAAGTTCATCTCCCGCAGTGGCGCCTTGTAGTCGGCCATGCTCCCGGTCCTCATTCAGGTGTTTCAAACGCTTGTTTGAATCTAGGGCCGAAGGCGTACAAAGTCAACCAATTTGGGCCCTCTCGGGCCCGACTGAGAATGCTTTGATGAGGTGCTTTAGCTGGGTATCAGCGGGCGGATATCCAGGTGTTGAGCCGCTTCGCGGTAATCCCGCGTCTCGCTATGGGGCAGCACACCGAGCAACGGGGCCGGCAGCAGGGCCTCAAGGGTGGCCAGGTTTTCCTCGGCCCGCGCCATGCCCGGACGGACGAAGTTGGCCACCCAACCCGCCAGAGGCAGCCCATCGTGGCGGATCGCCTCGGCGGTCAGCAGTGCGTGGTTGATACAGCCGAGCTGCATACCCACCACCAAAATCACCGGGGTATTCAACTCCCGCGGCAGTTGCGAAAGAAAGGCTCTGGGACCCAGGGGTGTGCGCCAGCCGCCGGCCCCCTCGATTAACACCAGATCAGCGCCGGCACACATCACACCGCGGCAGACTCCAGCCATGCGCGATACGTTGAGCTGCTTACCCGCCTCTATGGCGGCGATATGGGGGGCAATTGCCGGTTCCAATGCAAAAGGGTTCACCTGCTGGTAAGGCAGATGCAAAGTCATGGCCTCCTGTAACAGCAAGGCATCCTTATTGCGCAGTCCATATTCAG
The DNA here is from genome assembly GCF_023716485.1 of Microbulbifer variabilis. NCBI lineage: Bacteria > Pseudomonadati > Pseudomonadota > Gammaproteobacteria > Cellvibrionales > Microbulbiferaceae > Microbulbifer > Microbulbifer variabilis. Next base: position 436,868 of record NZ_CP092418.1, on the reverse strand, counting down.
TTTGCTCACAACCGGAGGCCACCGGTTTTACCGCTGCGGTTTGCATTCCCACATTCGCGGCCGCTGTGAGTAGGGCCGTACTGACAAAGGTCTTGCCCACTTCGGTATCGGTACCGGCTACAAAATAACTTCTGCCCAAGACCAAGGCCTCCCCTATTCAAAAAGTTCAAATTTTTTCTTGTGGTGACTTTTCACGCCAGCCACTTGATGATAATTTAGTCGAGTAGCGTAGATTTTGAACAAATCAAGCCAAGCACTGATAACAAAGGCACGGGGCCGCGCTTACAAAATAATTCCCTCAAAAGGGGAAACTGCTCTGCAGGGACGCGGGAAATCTCGAAATAACTGAAAACATTCAAGCAGCTTAGAGACCATGCGATACCTGACTCTTGCCCTGTTGCTGGCGATGCCTCTGTTCGCCTCAGCAAAAGTAACTCCTGTCGATCATGTAGTTGTGTACAAGTCGAAGAAGCTGATGCAGCTGATTCGCGACGGCCGGGTGGTGAAAAGCTACACCGTCTCCTTCGGCGACAACCCTAGAGGACACAAGGTCCGCGAAGGGGATGAACGCACCCCCGAAGGGCGCTACACCCTCGACTGGAAAAACCCCAACAGCCGTTTCTACCGCTCTATTCATGTGTCCTATCCAAATAAACAGGACCGTGCGCGGGCAGCCAAAATGGGGGTCAGCCCCGGCGGCGATATCATGATCCACGGCATCAAACCCGAGTGGTCCTATATGGAGAGACACCTGCGCCGCAACAACTGGACCGATGGCTGTATCGCGGTGGCCTCCAACCGGGAGATGGACGAGATCTGGGCGCTGGTGAAAACCCCAATCCCTATCGATATCTACCCCTGATCTGGTCCACAGGCCAGCTTCATATAGATGACTTCATAACTCACAGGCAGCCCTTCGGGCTGTCTTAGGTTTTCATAGGCCTCTGCCAATTGCTGTAACCTGGCACGTCCGGTCATCCCCCGCTTGGCGGCGCGATTAATATTGTGTGCCCCCACACCTTTTAATTCCTTCATCAGCTGGCGCAGGCTATCGAAATACAACAGGCGCTGCTCATCGAGCACCTCGCCATTTAATTGCGATTGCACCGCCGCTTCACGCCACTTTGCCAGGGGAAGGAAACGATTGACGTGTATATCGCCATCCACCTGGGCCCAGCTATTACGCAACTCTGCCAGCGTGCCCGGCCCCAGTGTCGCCACCAGGCAGAACCCCTCTGGAGAGAGTACCCGACGTAACTCGGTAAACAGCTGTGGCAAGCGATAGCACCACTGCAGCGCCATACTGGAAAACACCAGATCCACACTGTCATCTGCTAGGGGCAACTGTTCCGCATCCGCAACAATATAATCATCAGCCTGGGGGCGCTCTATGCGGGCGTAGCGCAACATATCTTCCGCCAGATCCAAGGCGATAATTCTCGCCTCGGGAAAATGTTGGCGCAGTAACTCACTACCAAAGCCAGTTCCGCTACCAAGGTCGACTATCGTGCGTGGCCTCCATTGGCGATCCGCCATTTTCATCAACTGCAGGCACACCGCTCTCTGTATATGGGCGCAGTCGTCATAACTGGCGGCGGCGCGACCAAAAGAACGCGCCACCGCAGATTTATCGAAGGGCTCGGAAGTACCGCTATCAGAGGGAGACAGGCTCTCGACAAAATGCCGCAATCGCTCTGCCACTTGACGCGGCTGAGATAAATGCGGTTTATGACCACACCCCTCAATCACCTCTACCGCTGCACCATAGCCCTGGATCTCCTCTACGGCAGCTTGGGGCACCAGGGCATCCCGCTTGCCAAACAGGTGCAGAGAGGGGACTTTGAGTGTCTGCAGTAAATGGCGATTGTCCAAACCCGCCAGGCAGTCCAGGGCCCGCTTCCAGGCTTCGGCATTGATATTGGGCCGGCGCTCTTTCAGCTGTTTGAGCAGGTCGCGCATGGCACTGTCACCATGGGACTGCAGGGCACAAAAGCGCTCCCAGATTGCGTAGGGGTCCTGCACAAAGGCCCTGCGAAATCTCTCAAAAACACGCCGCTGCATACCCGGCCAGTTGTCCCGCTCCACAAAACAGGCATTGGCAGAGATGGTGACAACACCGAGGATTTTTTTCTGTCCCGGTCTGGCCGCCAACTGCAGGGCCAACATGCCTCCGAGAGAGTGCCCAACCAAAACACAGTTATTAGGCAGTTCGTTATACAGCCGCTGTAAAAGTGACTCTAATTGTGGCCAGGGCTCGCCACTACGCTCCCCACACCCCGGTAATTCGATACAAGTCAAAGGTTGTGCCAGTTGTTCACGCACCGCTTCGAGTAGGGGTAGCCAGGGCCCTTTATCTCCCCCCCAACCGTGCAGGAATACCAGGTTCTCTATCTCAATCACAAAGGCACCGCTATTTTTTCCTGAAGCACAGCTACGAGGGCATCTACCAAAGCATCAATTTGGCTGTGGTTATGGGAGGCACTCAGGGTGATTCTCAGGCGAGCGGTACCTCTGGGCACGGTAGGTGGGCGAATAGCGCCCACTAGAAAGCCACGTTGCTCCAACTTTTTGGACACAGTCATCACAGTTTCTTCACAGCCCAACAGGAGTGGTTGAATCGCACTGGATGAATCCGTCAGAGGTAAATTCGCTTGCGCCGCACGCCGGCGGAAGTAAGTGATATTCGCCTGCAGGCGCTGGTTCAACTCGGGGGCATTGCGCATCAGTTCAATTGCGGCAATGCAACCTGCCGCCACTGCCGGCGGCATACCAGTGGTATAAATATAAGGCCGTGCAAACTGCACCAAAAAATCGATCAACATACGCGAGCCGGCCACAAAGGCACCTGCATTGCCGGCGGCCTTTCCCAGCGTACCCATCAGTACCGGCACTTCATCCTGGCCGAGACCGGCGGCCGCGCAGCTGCCGGCAAGGGGCAGCTGTTCACTCCCCATCACTCCAAAGCCGTGGGCTTCATCCACCATCAGCCAGGCATCAAATTCCCAACACAGGGCAGCAATCTCCGCCAATTGAGCCCTGTCGCCGTCCATACTGTAGACCCCATCTACCGCCACCAGAGTATTGCCACCGCGTGCGGCCGCCCTTTGCAGCTGACGGCGCAGGGCTACTGGATCGTTGTGGGCAAAACGCAAACTGTTGGCGCCACACAAGCGTGCGCCGTCTATCAGGGAGGCGTGGTTGAGCTTGTCGGAAATAACATTGTCCGCGCGGCCCAGCAACGCGCAGAGTGTCCCCACATTGGCCATATAACCACTGGAAAAAACCAGTGCGGCCTCGCGTCCGGTGACTTCGGCAAGGCTCTGTTGCAATTGTTGATGGACTTGAAGGTGGCCGTTTACCAAATGGGAAGCGGTGGCACCGGCGCCCAGCTCAGCACCGGCCTGCTGGGCACGGATAACTTCTGAGTGGCTTGCCAGTCCCAGGTAATCGTTACTACTAAAGGTCAGCAGCTTTCGCCCATCCACTACAGCGATGGGACTGGGCGCCGCTTCCAGAGTTTTAATCTGGCGATAAAGATTGTCCCGATGCCGCTCATCGAGACGCTGGCGCAGGGTTTTATCCAGGGTCATTTGGCCGCATCGTAAAAGAAAGCGTCGTTTTGCTGCTCGGTAATCTGTGCATTCAACTCCGCTTCCACTGCGCTCTCATCGGCATATTGTTGATACTCCTCCGGCTGGATACCCAGGCGGGAGAACAATTGCATATCCTTGTTGGCCTCGGGATTGGCGGTGGTCAGCAGCTTCTCGCCATAGAAGATGGAGTTGGCACCGGCGAGGAAAGCCATAGACTGCATCTCATCACTCATCTGTTCGCGCCCGGCGGACAGGCGCACATGGGACTTGGGCATCATAATGCGCGCTACGGCGATGCAGCGGATAAATTCGAAGGGGTCTAGGTCCTTCTCCTGCTCCAGCGGCGTACCAGCTACTTTTACCAACATATTAATGGGCACCGACTCGGGGTGTTCAGGCAGGTTGGCCAGTTGCATCAGCAGGCCGGCGCGATCTTTGTCGCCCTCGCCCATGCCGACAATACCGCCGGCGCAGACTTTCATACCGGCGGCACGCACGCGCCCCAATGTCTGCAACCTATCCTGGTAGGTGCGGGTGGTAATAATCTCGCCGTAATACTCCGGTGAGGTATCCAGATTGTGGTTGTAGTAATCGAGCCCGGCATCAGCTAATTCCTTCGCCTGGTCATCATTCAACATCCCCAAGGTCATACAGGTTTCCATACCCAGAGCCTTCACTTCGCGCACCATCTGGGTAACGTAAGGCATATCTTTTTTCTTGGGTGAGCGCCAGGCAGCTCCCATACAGAAGCGAGTGGCGCCGCCGGCCTTGGCCGCGCGAGCTTCTTCCAACACCTTCTCCACTTTCATCAATTTTTCCCGCTCCAGCCCAGTATCGTAACGGGCGCTCTGCGGACAGTAGGCGCAATCTTCCGGGCAGGCGCCGGTCTTAATGGAACAGAGGGTGCTGACCTGGACCCGATTGGGATCGAAGTGTGTCCGGTGAACCTGCTGCGCGGTAAACATCAGATCGCTAAATGGCATAGCGAAGAGATCCAGAACCTGCTGACGGGTCCAGTCGTGGCGGATATCGGCGGCGGGCATAGTCCGGGCTGCAGTCACAAGCTTACTCTCTCTGTTACTGGAGTTGGGGTGCTGTTTTTATGTATTCGGGCGGGGTGACTGCAGAAGACAGCAGTGGCAAACTCGACCAAACAGACTGGCCAGTTTAGCCAGGCCCTACCTGCTGTCAACTCAGAAGCTCTCTTATGGTTTACAGCCTGATTTCAGCTCGACTCTCTCGCTACCTGACGCAGTGCTTGCTGTGCGGCGATAGAGCCGGTGACTTTGGTATCTGTGCCAGCTGTATCCGGGACCTGCCCTATCTGGGCCAGGCTTGTGAAAGCTGTGCGCTGCCGCTGACCTCCAGCGCACGCCTGTGCCCCAGTTGTTTGCGCCAGCCGCCGCACTGCCAGAGGGTTCAGGCCGCCTGGCAGTATGCCTTTCCGGTGAACCAGCTAATCCAGCGCTTCAAGTACCAACGCGACCTGGCCGCCGGCCATAGCCTGGCGCAACTTGCCGCCACTTCAATAGCCCCACACAACGAGCCCCCCGACCTGCTCGCCCCCATTCCTCTCCACTGGCAGCGCTACTGGCAACGCGGCTACAACCAGGCACAACTGATCGCGAGCGAGTTGGGAAAGCAATGGCATTTGCCGGTGCAAGCGCGACTGTTGCGCAAAACTGGCGCCACCCGCACCCAGTCGCAGCTGCGCCGGCAACAACGCCTACGCAACCTACTGCAAAGTTTTGCCCTGCGTGAATCCGTTGAGGGAATACATATCGGGCTGGTGGACGATGTCCTGACTACCGGAGCCACCCTGGAGGCGGTGGCACAGATACTCCTGAAAGCTGGTGCACACAAGGTCAGTGCGTTCGTTTTGGCCAGAACGCCATGACTCTTCGGCGCGACCGCAGATAGACCGACAGTCACAGAGACGTCACAATAACTTGCCTTGCCGTTCTGGCAGATAAATCCCAAACAAGCCGGCACCGCTAAAGGCTAAGGTTTTAATCAGTGACTAATTGCTCGCAGGTGTTTTGCTGCGAGCCAGGGATTCAGCGATGAGTGAATACAAGTTGCCACGGGGCATTGTCATCAGCGGCACCGGCCTGTGGACCCCACCGGAAGCGATCAGCAACGAAGAGCTGGTAGACGCCTACAATAGCTACGCCAAGCAGTACAACCTGGAGCACGCTCAAGCAATTGAATCCGGCGAACTGCAGCCCAAACCACAGTCCTCTGCGGAATTTATCGAAAAGGCCTCCGGTATAAAGAGCCGCTATGTGGTGACCCGTGAAGGAATTCTCGATCCCGCGCGCATGCGCCCCTTTATTCCCGAGCGCAACGACGACGACCTGTGTGTTCAGGCGGAGATGGGGCTAAAAGCCGCCAAACTGGCGCTTGAGAAAGCCAATAAACAGGCCTCCGATGTCGACATGGTGATTGTTGGCGCCTCCTATATGCAACGCGCCTATCCCGCCATTGCCATCGAAATTCAGGGCGCCCTCGGCATCGATGGATTCGCTTTCGATATGGAAGTCGCCTGCTCCTCGGCAACATTTTCTCTACAGCGCGCGGTAGATGCCATCTGTTCCGGCGCCGCACGCACCGTACTGGTGATCAATTCTGAATTGGCCTCACCGCAAGTGGACTTTACCGATCGCGACAGTCATTTTATCTTCGGAGATGTGGCGGTCGCCAGTGTGATCGAGCGCCGCGAAACCTGCAGCGTAGACACCGCCTGGGAAATCCTCGGCACCAAGGCCAAAACCGTCTACTCCAACAATATCCGCTCCAACTTCGGCTATGCCGCACGCGCTGCCGATGTGGACCCTTTCGGCCCCGGAAAGTTGTTCCGCCAGAACGGCCGCAAGGTTTTCAAGGAAGTCTGCCCCATGGCCGCCGCCCATATTGAGGAGCACCTAGGGGAGAGCGGCACCGACCCCCGCGAAGTGAGCCGTTACTGGCTACACCAGGCCAACATCAACATGAATAATCTGATCGCCAAGAAACTGATGGGTGATGAAGCCAGCGCAGAACGCGCCCCGGTGGTGCTGGACCGCTACGCGAATACCGCTAGCGCCGGTTCTGTCATCGCCTTCAATCTGCACAGCGATGACCTGCAAGTAGGTGAGCGCGGAATTATCTGTTCCTTTGGCGCAGGCTACTCTATCGGCAGCCTGGTAGTGGAGAAAGTCGCTTTATAAACTAACGCTCGACTCATTTCCGCACCATAGACACAAAAAACCGGGCATCGCCCGGTTTTTTTAACTGCTCTCTTCACATTTTTGTTCCAGTTGCTGCAGCATATTTTCCGCCCAATTGACCCAGGTCTTCTCCGCCTCTATGCCTAACAGCAGTGTCTGGTGGGCCAGCCAATAGCGCTCCTGCAGGGCGGGGTCACTCTTAAGCACCCGCTCATTTTGTTCCTGATAAATCTCCAACAGCCCCCGGTGCCTGTGCAGCTGATCATTGAGAGCCGAACGCAACTCCTCTTGGCTCAAATGGTGGCCGGCAAACATACGCACTAAAAAGGGTTCGCGAATCTTCTGTGGTGCCGCTGGCTGAATTACCCAATCGCGCAGCTCCGCACGCCCCTTGTCGGTGAGGCTGTAGACCTTTTTGTCCGGTTTGCCCTCCTGCGGTTGCTCCTCGCAATCCAGCAATCCTTCGTCGTGCAACTTGTGCAGCTCCCGATACATCTGCTGGTGGCTGGCGCTCCAGAAATGGGAAACACTGCGCTCGAAGCGGCGCTTTAGGTCGTAGCCACTGCCGGGCTCTATATCCAGCAGGGTGAGTACGGCATAGCGCAGGGACATGGCGGCTCCGATTCGTCTTATGCAAAGAGTTGCATATTAACCTCTGCGACGCCATCGTGACCAGGAGGCGCGTTAAGCCAATAAGATAATTAGATTAATTTTCTAATAATTAGTAGGACGTTTATCTCGGCAGACCTCACCAGTCGAGATGCAAGGCTAGCATTTACGCAATTTGGAGATATAATCGCCGGCCTGCCGCCATCTTGATATGGCGGCTCGAGGTTCAAGAGGTTGTCTGCTCCATGTCCGCGCCCGCATTAACACCATCCGGCCCCGACGCCGAACCAGCCGCACCCAACTCGCGACGCTGGGATTTCCTGCTCGATATCTTCGCCATGAACAGTTTTTCCTGGGCCGTGGCGATCCCCATCGAGCTGGTGTTGGCAGGTATGAGCTGGAGTGAGCACCTGAAAGTGCGTTTGATGGCGCTGGTCTTCAATACACTGATCGCTCGCCCTTTCAGCATGTACCGCAGCTGGATTGTGAACCGCTTTGGTGGCGGCGGTTTTGTAAATGCTTACCTGGTAGACACCTTTGTCTTCCTCAGCTTCCAGTTTCCCCTATATATGGCCAATATGCGCCTAGGCGGTGCCAGCTGGGACGAAATTGCCACAGCCAGTATCACTTTTATGCTGATCGCAGGCGCCTTGGGGCGGCCTTATGGAATTTATCTCGACTGGGTGCGCCGAGTGTGGATTAATACGCTGGTTCCCCTGCTGGGCAGACGCGCCATCTAAGGGGCACCAATACTCGATTGAGCATTACGAGAGAGGAGCATGACTGTGTTGACCGATAACGCCATTGAAAAAAGTTCTATGACCATTGGCGTGGTCGCCGGCACCCCCACAGACACCCGCTTTGGCCTGGATTTCCTCGCCGCGCGTCAGCTGCGTGGCGTCGGTATGTCTCTGTCAACATCGCCCCAGGCACAGACGCAACTGCAAGCGCTAGAACGCGGCGCTCTCACCCAGCAGCTGATCGAAGCGATTGAACAGCTGCATCAGGCCGGCGCCGAAGCCGCCATGATCTACTGCAATTCCCTTTCCGGTGCGGTGGATATGGAAGCGGTCAAATCCACCTCGCCAATTGAGGTGGTTTCTCCCCTTGAGGTATACGCCGAACTCACCCAGCGCTACCGCAACTTTGGCCTGCTCGCCGCCAACTGCCAAAGTTGCGCCAATATTGAGCGTGAAATTCTCGAGCGCAACACAACCGCCAAGGTGATCGGTATCGGCAATCTGCAGATCGTCGAAGATATTGAGGATGGCCTCGCCGCCGAGATGATCGTGCGTCAGCACGCTTTGGATGATCTGGTCGCGGCTCTGGTGAAAAGCGGCGTACAGATACTGATTCTGGGCTGCACACATTTCGATTATTTTTATCAGGAATTGCTCGCCCATTGTGATGGAATTCGCCTGTTTCTACCTTCTGAGCGCATGTTGCAGTTATTGCAGGAACGCCTACCTCAGGCCGCTTGAATCAACCCTGATATTTTTATTTTTTTGCGTATTTTATCGAGGAACGCTGTGCCACCGATCTCGGTAAAATACGCCAACCTCGTGCAAAACCTCTCGCTATATAAGCCTATGTAATAGCGTGCAATTCTTCAGCATCAAGCCCCCCCAAAAAAAACCATACTCTGTTTTTGGCGCAATAACTCTTGGCTAATGGCGATAGCGTTCATGCCTCTGACCGGATTATCCACCCGTTAGCCTGCCAGTCCTATAAAAATATCTCTTGTACGCCGTGCCATATTGCAGTATCAAACGCTCTGATCTTTTCGGGAGTATCGATCAAAACCTACCGCGAAAATCACACTGCGGACTGCAGGATTTAGTCCGCCCTAACACAAGTGGTTATAAGGATGATAAAAGCCATTTCTTCTGGGGGATTGCCCTCTCGTCGTGTTTTTTTTCACGCTCTGCTAGCCGGAGCACTACTGTGCGGCTCAGTATTAATCTCCACCACCGCACAAGCCATTGAATTAAATGCTCTGCAGCAACAAATTCCTATTTACTGGTTGATCGCGGCGCTGATTTTAACTGTGCTAATTTGTGCTTTTACACTCAATAGACAATTGAGCCTGCGCAAATTACGTAAAGAGAGTGCAGAGCGTGTCGATAATATCAGCGCTGAAAACAGTAATTTGTTTCAGCAGGTGCATAGCCGCAACAGTGAATTTCTCGCCCTAGAGAAGCAACTCGAAGAAACTCGTGAAAGCCTCGAATTACTGCGCCTGGAAAAATCCGATCTGCTCACAATAGTACGTCACCAGTTGCACCACCCCCTGGATACATTGATGGGCACCCTCAACCTGATTGGACGTAGCGAGGACAACAATATCAAAGCGCTGGTTGAAATCGGCAAGCGCCAGTTAAACGCCGCTCTCAAATCTCTGGACGATTTACGTCAGATCGGCAAGGTGGAAACCGTGGAGCTGAAACTTCCCAAGGAAGTGCTCGGCAATACCGGCAGCGGCCTCGCCACCCTGTTGGTGGAAAATAATAAACACGAATCCCTGCAAGCGCCGCTGGAAGCCATGGGCCACCATGTACAAAGGGAGTGTAACGGTATCGACGGCAGCAGCGCCGCCCTCCAAAAAAACTTTGACTTAATCCTGACCGACACCCATCTACCACTGATGGATGGCGTGGAGGCAGTACGAGAAATTCGCCGCGAGCGGGGCAACGATTTACCCATTTTCGCCCTGCTGCAATCTGCCAAAACCGGCGATAAAGAGCGCTATCAGGCCCGAGGTTTTACCGGCGTACTTACCCACCCAATTGCCGATCGCCAGCTAATGCAACTGATGCAATGGGCTTCACGGCGCACGCAGGGGACGTCACCACAACAAAAAAACCGCCCCACCCAGCTGCTCAACACCAGTGCTCTTTTACGCCAGCAGGATACTCTCGATCACCTGACCTTCGCCGAGCTACTCAGTGACCGCAGCGCCACCCTACCCAAACGAATCACTGCGCTCACCAGCGCCCTCACCGGCCGCCACTGGTTGGATGCAGAAAAACAGGCGCAGGATGTCGCCCGGGCAGCGGCAGAGGTGGGGCTCGATAGCGTAGCCAGTCGTCTGCGCAGTCTCGCCGCCAACCTCTCCATCGACAGCGAACGCGAACACTGCCGTCAGCAGCGTACAGAATTACTGCAACTGATGCGGGAATCGGTGCGACAGCTGAAGGCATGGCGCGAGCGCAATGTGCACACCGAGTGGGCACTAAAATAACATGGGACGTCACGACACCCTGGGCTCTTCACCGACTGTCGTGTAAAAATACCATTCCAACGCAGTCAAGTTGAATTGCGCATTGGGGACCACACTATATTTTTCAGAGTCCACAAGAGAATAAAGTTATGTCAGAGCAGTACCCCACACGCTCCCAGGAGGCCCGCGAACAGAGTGGTCGAGATCTGGCCATCATGGTCTACCTGATCCAGGCCATCAGCCTATTTACCGCGGTTCCGTTTTTTGTTGGCGTACTGATTAACTATTTCAAGCGCAGCGATGTACGCGGCACCCTGGCGGAGTCCCATTTCCGCTGGCAGATCCGCACTTTCTGGTTCTGGCTGCTGTGGACTGTGGTTGGTTCTTTGACCTTTTGGGTTTTCGGTCTCGGCTATGTGATTCTCGCCGTAAACTGGATCTGGGTTATCTACCGGGTTATTCGCGGCTGGCTGCGCCTAGTCGATCGCCGCCCCGCCTATGACTATTACTAAAAACCCAGCCCGCGTGAATATCTCGCGCGGGCGCTTCTGCCCTACGCAAAAAGGGGATATTTAAAAATCCCCTATAAATTTCACGCCTTCCTTACCAATTTACTCTTCGCTTTTTCCAATTTAATTCCCCTCCTGATGACCTCCCGCCTAAAAAAATCTGGTCGAGAGCTCTCTCTAATAGCCGATAAAATACCTGGCATGATATTTATACCTACTGGATTATAAATTTTCTAAAAACCAACCTTTATCGTAAGACCTTTCCTTTATTTATCATTATTTAAGTAAATTTATTACTGAAAAAATCTTTTATTTTGGCAGCACAGCCTCCTTACGAAAAATTATGCGAAGATAAAGCCCGGTACTTTCACCGGATATCGTTAGGGAGATAAAGGCTTGTGAGTCAGGATCAAAACACCCCGTTGCGGGAGGACGTCCGCCTACTCGGCGAGGAGCTCGGTTCGGTTTTGCGCGAGCAAGCCGGTGATTCGCTATTTAATACTGTGGAAACCATCCGCCAGGCCGCAGTGGAGAGCCGCAGTAGCGGAGAGATGCAGGTGGATCGCTTACACCAGCTGCTGGACCCTCTCGACAACGATACATTGTTGGAAGTGGCGCGCGCCTTTAGCCAGTTTTTGAATCTCGCCAATATTGCCGAGCAGCGCCATCGCGAACGCCTGCACCGGCAGCACCAGCGTTTTTCTGGCGACCCTGATACAGACCGCGGCCTGCGCCAGGTATTGGCGGAACTAAAGAATACCAATCGCTCAACCGACGATATACACACCGCACTCAGGGATCTCTCCGTGGAGCTGGTCCTTACCGCCCATCCCACCGAGGTCACACGTCGCACCCTGATCCGCAAGTACGACCACGTCGCCGATCTCCTCGCCGCATTGGACCGACCAGACCTTACCCAGGAAGAGAGCCGCGAGCTGCGACGTCATCTGCACGAGCAAATACTCTCTGCCTGGAGCACCGATGAAATTCGCCGTGAGAGGCCCACGCCGGTAGACGAAGCCAAGTGGGGCTTCGCCACCATTGAACAGTCCCTATGGCAGGCAGTACCCCAGACTATGCGCGCCATTGAGGAGGAACTAGCCCTAGCGGGATTACCGCCACTGCCGGATAACTGGGTACCCATACGCTTCGCCTCCTGGATGGGTGGCGACCGCGACGGCAACCCCAATGTTACCGCAGCGGTAACCCGCAAGGTATTACTGCTGGCACGCTGGATGGCCGCCGACCTTCTCTTGCGCGATGTGGAAAACCTCCTGGCCGATCTATCCATGCACAAGGCCAGCGAGGAATTACTGGCACAAACAGGCCCAAGCCATGAGCCCTACCGGCTCATACTCCGCCGGGTGCGTTACCGCTTGCGCAATACTCGCGCGCAACTGGAGGCCCGCATTAACGAGCAGCAGGAACCAGCGGGTGCAGTATTTCACAGCGGTCAACAACTGCTCACTGAGCTGAACCTGATCGACCGCTCTCTGCGCGCGGTGGGGCTCTCGGCCATCGCCGATGGCCAGCTCAAAGACACCCTGCGCCGGCTCAATTGCTTCGGTATCACCCTGTTGCGCCTGGATATTCGTCAGGAATCCACCCGCCATATGGATGCCATCGACGCTATCACACGCTATCTGGGGCTGGGGAATTACGCCACCTGGGATGAGCAGAGCAAACTGGACTTCCTCCTGGCGGAGCTGGATAACCGCCGGCCATTAATCGATGAGGATTTCTACCATACGGATTTCTGCGATGGGGATGTGCGCGAGGTATTAGAAACCTGCAAGGTGGTTGCTGAGCAGGGCCACGAGGGGTTTGGTGCCTATGTGATTTCCATGGCGAAAAAGCCCTCCGATGTGTTGGCGGTCATGTTGCTGCAGAAAATTGCCGGGGTAACCCAACCTATGCGCGTGGTGCCATTGTTTGAAACCTTGGACGACCTTAATAATGCTGCCGACACCATGAGTACCCTGCTCAATATTCCCCAGTACAAACAGCGCGTGCTGGAGGGCCAGGAAGTAATGATCGGCTACTCAGACTCGGCCAAGGATGCCGGCTTCCTCGGCGCGGCCTGGGCACAGTTCAGTACTCAGGAGGCGCTCACCCAAATCTTCCGCAATCACGGCATTCCCCTAACCCTGTTCCACGGCCGTGGCGGCTCTATTTCCCGCGGCGGCTCTCCAACGCGCATGGCACTGTTATCTCAACCACCGGGCTCGGTGGCTGGGCGTATCCGCGTTACCGAGCAGGGAGAGATGATCCGCTTCAAATACGGCCGCCCCTCCGTTGCCGCCTACAATCTGGAGCAGTATGTGGCCGCCACACTGGAGGCTACCCTGATGCCACCGGCCCAGCCTCGTCCCGAGTGGCGCAATCAGATGGAACGCCTCACGGAAGTCTCGGTGCAAAGTTACCGCGAAGTGGTGCGTGACGACCCGGCTCTGGTGGCCTACCTCCGCACCGTCACCCCGGAGACGGAACTCCGCCGTCTGGCTCTCGGTAGTCGACCCGCGAAGCGCAAGCCCGGTGGCGGCGTAGAAACACTACGCGCCATTCCCTGGGTGTTCGCCTGGACCCAGATGCGCCTGATGCTACCCGCTTGGCTCGGCACCGGCACCGCACTCGAACAAGCCCTAAAACAGGCAGACGAAGCCGACACCCTGGGAGAAATGAGTCGTGAGTGGCCCTTCTTCCAGGGCGTGGTGGATATGCTGGAGATGGTTTTGGCGAAATCCGATACCCGTGTCGCTTCCTGGTATGAGGAACGCCTCACCGACAACGAGGAGCTGATAGAGCTGGGGGAAAGCCTGCGCGAACGCCTGGCTCATACAGTGAGTGCTTTGCAGCAACTCACCGGTCGCGAAAGCCTGTTGGACAATAACCCAGTGATGCGTTGGTCCATCCGCGTGCGCGATCCCTATACCGATCCACTGCATTTGCTTCAGGCCGAATTAATGGCGCGTCTGCGCGAGCGGGAGAATGACGCTGTGTTGGAGAGTGCCCTAATGGTAACGATCGCCGGTATCGCCGCAGGCATGCGCAATACCGGATAACCGTTTGCGGGCAGAGTCCCCCACTCTGCTCGCCTACACCCTCGCCCCTATAAAAAGCCTGATATATGGCCAATCAAATCAACGGATACCGGGGCAACTCCTGCACAGCACGAAACATCACGCCCCCATACAATCGATAAGTGTCCATTTACTCTTCTGCTAGAACCCTTAGATCGGTATTCAGATCTCCCGAAATACAGAATAACTCCAACGGGGTATCAGCCAGCTGATGATCTATCGTCCGTGTGAATAAACCAATTTTACCGCCAAAGTCGCCGGAACAGCATCGCCTTATTAACACCTGCGATACTGGCCATGTCCCTAGTCGTACAGCACCCATAATCATGAGCCATCCATTCGCTGATAACTACTTTAAGCAGCTTGGCTTCATCAATGGTGCACCGCATAGAATCTCCTTTTAGATATAAACTGGCGCATAATGCAAGTGGTCATTTGCATTACAGGAGATGCCAATGAGCGACCCTGAAACCACGGCTAGAACCCGCAAGTCAAAAGTCATTTACGCCAGCTTTGGACCCAACGAGCGGGCCATGGTCGACAAAGTGCATCCCCTTTGGCTTCGCCGCCTGTTTATTCGTCTTTTGGGTATAAAGTTGCAACTTCAATTTACTGGTTGGCTGCAGTACCTAATGCCTGTCCCAATCACTCTGGGCCTCTTCCTGTTGGTGGGACTCATATATCTAGTAGGTTTAACTGGGCTGGCCAATGTGTTGATCTGGCTACCCGTGATACTAGCGGCCATTATTCTTTTTGATATTGTGACTTGCCGCTTTTGTATCCGTTTGCCGGAACCGCTACCCAAAACCCGCAGCCGAGAAGATATTTTCGAGCTGATCCGTGACCGTAGATCGTGCCGTGCCTATCAAACCCGTCCCTTAATCCCCATCCATGAGCAAGCACTAAAAGCTCGTATTGCAATTCACCTACAGCAACCACGTCTCGGCAATGCACCGATACGTCTGGAGTGGGTCAAAGCACCCATCACTGTTTGGCCGGTGGTCAATGCCAGATATTTCCTCGTTGCAATAGCCCCAGCGGAATACAATCGAACGGCCATTCTTGATATCGGCAGAACCCTGCAAAAGATTGTTTTAGACGCTACGCGAATGGGTTTAGGGACTTGCTGGATTGGTCCCGGAGCAGATCACCGCAGTGTCAAAACCCACCTCCGCGAGCGCTTTGATAAGAAAAAGGATTCTATTATTTGTCTCTGCGCTGTGGGTTACGAAAGCTGGTACGCACCATTGTTTATCCGTTTTTTTAACACTCAGTTGCATAAGCGTCTGCCGCTGTCCGACCTGTTTTTCGTAGATAACGCCATGAAAGAAGCATTAAAAATAGATAAATCGCCCTGGGAGGCGTTTAATCGATGTTTTGAAAGTTGCCGGTGGGCACCGTCTTCCTATAACGGTCAAACCACACGCTGTATTGCCCACAAGAAAGGCTCTCAAGTGCGCCTTGATTTTTATGCGACAACATCTTCTAGATACTATGCCGCAGTGGCTACTGGTATCTGGTGCGCTAACTGGGAGGTGGGGTGTGAAGCTTTAGGAATACAAGGAGAGTTTCTAAGGTTGCCCCCACAGGAAAGAAAAAACCTGCCGGACGATGTACTGCCACCTCACTATGATATTAGCTGGCTCAGTGCCCCTTTAATCTAACAGCAAGAGGATTCTTGCATTGTCCGGTCGATATAAATTAGGACGCAATGAGTACCCAAGATACCGACTTGTTAAAAAATGGATTTACCGGAAAGAGAAAGGAACGATCACATTACTCCTTTCTCCAATCTAACCGTTAAGCCAATCAGATTTTAAAATTGTCCGGTCAGTGCCATTAGGAACAAATCTGGTGGCAACTGCTGGCCATTCACTTCCAGGCGCCCGCGATTCACCTCCAGGTGCATCTGCAGTTCATCGTTTTGCTCAATCAGCAAACCGTATTGTCGCAACATCATTGCCTGGCCTACCAGCGGCGACTGCAGCAACGCCGATTCAGCCGCGCTCAGGGTCATGCTGCCCACCAGAGGATTCAGCCATTGATTTAAAGCGCTGCCGTTGCGATGGCGCGGAGGGCGCTTCATTCCTTTCCAGTCAATATCCGCATCCACCAGAACCGGACCATTGCGAGATTCCACTACCAGCTGTTGTTGCAGGCGCAGGGGTGGACGCATATCACTCGCCCAATTGCGCTCCGCCACCGGCAGTAGTACACGTAAATAGTGGCCCAGATCGGCAGCCTTGATCTTAGGCAGGGTCATCTGTTGGCGCACAGAAGTAATAGGAGTGGCAGACTGCACACTGGGTAGCTGCAGATCACTCACCACTTTGAGGGTCTGCGCAGCGAGCATTTCTATATCCAGTTCCAGGCTAATATCCCGCAGTTCCGCCGGCCCCGAATCACGCTCGGTGCGCAACAGTGACAGATATAGCTGTGCCTTACCGCCACGGCGGGGCTCTAACTGAAACTCTCCTTTAAGCGGTTCGGTAAATAATACTTCCACGCCATCGCGCATCTGGGTCAGGCTACCCAGATCGATTACCCCATCCAACACCGCGCCGCTGTAATCTGTCGACACTGCAATC
Source organism: Microbulbifer variabilis (assembly GCF_023716485.1). Taxonomy (NCBI): domain Bacteria; kingdom Pseudomonadati; phylum Pseudomonadota; class Gammaproteobacteria; order Cellvibrionales; family Microbulbiferaceae; genus Microbulbifer; species Microbulbifer variabilis. The sequence goes on along the minus strand of NZ_CP092418.1, from coordinate 420,060 downwards.
TCACCACCTGTAAATGCCAGCTGGCCAAAATCACCTGAACTTTTAAAGGGTTCCAGGCGCAGGGTATTGAGTACCCGGTTATCCGCTAAAACCAGGGTTTCCAAAACCAGGGGGCTGTTCTGCAAGCGGCCATAGATTCCCTCAAGCTGAGCGCGTAGCTGCGGGTTTAATTGCTCTAGATCTAGGCGGGTCTCGCTATAGATAACCCCCAGACGGGGCCCACCAGAAGTTAACAGCAATGGGCCATGATGAATTTCAGTGTGCAGCTCAGTGGTGCCATTCTGTAGCGCCACCTCAGTATTGGTTTCAGCTCCAAACCAACCGCGTTGATAGCCGGTAGTGCTTCCCCCCTGCATCCTGCTCAGCTGCTGCTTCCAGACCTCCTCCACCTTGGGACCAATGAAACCTGGCGCCGCCAGGGCTGAAATTACCAGTAGAGCCAGTAGGATTAACAGAAGCCAACGCAAGAGTTTCATAAGAGTCGATCTAACAGCAGGATTTGCGCTGATGGTAGCAGATTATGGAGTTATTAGTGCGACAGCAGTAACAGGGCTGAACCTCTTTGCCTATTCCATAGCCCCTATGGGCGATTCCCTTTAGCAGGGGCCACGCTAAACAACCAGACATAACGAATTGCCAGGCTTGATATAAAATACCCCCTAAATCTTAGGGTTACTGAATCTTAGGATTAATGATAATACGGCACGAGTGTTCGCTATAAAAAATTAAAAGCTAAAAATATTCTCCCCTTTTATAAGTGCAATAATTCCCACAGATTCCAGTAGCCAAATAATCCTCTATAACCCCAATATCTAGAGTACTTTGGCGCAGTCCTGCCGTATAATGGTATTCAAAGTTGTACCAATCAGAGAGATCTAATTTTGAAACCCGAGGTAACGTTACTAACCGTTAACGCTATAATCATCTGCGCCGCCTATCTCTATATCTACCCAAGGCATGCAGGCGCTGACCTTAACAAGATCATAATTAATGACCTCTTAGCAACCGGTATCGCACTACTGATCGCCGGCGCTCTCTTTTGGGATTCTGGACACAAGTTCAATATGCTGCTATTTACTGCTAACTGGTTTGGATTTTCTCTAATCAGCTTTTTACTAATTGAATTACCATTCTTTAAATGGTACTGGGATAAATACAGCGTTAGCTTGAGATAAGTTCTTTTGGCATCATAGCCAAGAAATGAGTAAATAAAGAAAAATATAGAGCACAGGGAATGAGTACTAGGCAACCTTCTTTAAAGACGTTGGTTTTCTGGATCATCCTACTTTTAACCTACGTGGTCACTTTATACCTTCCTGAATCAGAACCTTTCTGGAAAACCATTCTTATCACCACAGCTCTGATCTATCTAGCCACAAACCGCAAAAAGTTTCAGCAACCAATAATAGAAGATCCAGTTTCCCATGTAAGGTTTGATGGAGAGTTTATCTTCATTGGTGATCACTCAATCAAGAGATCAGAGATAAGGAAAGTTGCTATCGACTCGGTTAAGGATCGCGGCTACTTTTCTCTCCCTTACAATCAGATATCTCCGGGAGAAATTCCAGAGTTTATCTTTCCCTCCAGCAAATTCACCTCTTTTCGTGCACATCTGCAGAAAGAATTTGATACAAACGTGGAATTTATTACTTAAAAACCCATGAGAAAACCATTCCAAACTAACTGAAAAATATCATCAATTAATCGCCATTACTATCCTTACTTATCAGGAAGTAGATAAACACTATGAAAATACGTAAAGCCTCAAAGCATGATGTACCCACCATCGCTAACATACATAGTGTCAGCTGGCAGGAAAATTATCGTAGCGTGCTTAGCAAACAGTACCTTGAAGATAGGGTTCCAATGGAAAGGATGCGACTCTGGAAAGATCGCTTTGAGCACCCTAAATCCAATCAGCAGGTGTTTTTAGCTGAAGTAGAGGGCAATATCGCCGGCTTTATCTGTCTATACATGGATAATCACCCTGACTGGGGTACACACCTGGACAACTTACATGTACGCAAAGGCTACCACTCAATGGGAGTTGGCAAAGCGCTCTTTATAGAGGGCGCGCGCAGGGCTTATCAACAGGCTCCACATAGAGGCATGTGCCTTTTAGTCAATCAGGATAATATTAAAGCGCAATCCTTCTACCAAAAACTGGGCGGGAGACAAGTACAGGAAAGTATTTGGCATGCTCCCGATGGAAGTAAAGTACCAACTTATTGGTATATCTGGGAGCAACTAAACGAACTGGTCGATTTAGACCAATAAAGAACTCAACCTATACATCATTGAATGCACATCCTCTGACCAATGCACAATAGATAGTATGGAAGAGATTTTTATCTATATTCTTTTTAGCAAAGTGAATCCACAAAACAAGCAAAAAATAGAAGGATAATAAGGTGAAAAGGTTGATCTTATTTATTGGTATTATTTCATCCAGTAGCTATGCACAAAATATGACTTTGGCCGAAGCTGCTCTGGAGCGAACCTATCATAAGGTACGCTACGATCCTGCTTATGTGTCTATTCCCTATCCAAATGGAGATGTGCCGGCTGATACCGGTGTTTGTACCGACGTAGTGATTCGATCATATAGGAAGCTGGGGATCGATTTGCAAAAAGAAGTTCACGAGGATATATCGGGTCATTTTCAAGCCTACCCGTCTAAACGCATATGGGGACTTTCCAGGCCAGATAAAAATATTGATCACCGGCGAGTACCCAATCTACAGGCTTTTTTTACTCGCAAAGGGCTATCACTCTCAATAAGTGACAAGGCAGAGAATTATCTACCGGGGGACATCGTTACCTGGATGCTGCCCGGTAATTTACCGCATATCGGTATTGTGACTGCGAAACGCTCTCAAAAAACCAACCGGTACTTGGTCGCACACAATATCGGGGCTGGACCCGTGCTGGAAGATATGTTGTTTTCCTTTAAAATTACCGGGCATTACCGATACAACGCCGGCCAGGCAACCGAAAAGATTGAGTAGCGAAAAAACTACGCTATTGCCAAGCGATTACGGCCTTTCTTTGACCGGGATATGGAGAAACATTTCCGCTGTCGGGCTGGTAACCTGATATCTTGGTGGGTACAGCTCAAAGTCTGGCCTCTCAATATAGTCGTAATTGGACTTTGGCAACCAGCTTCCCCAAATATACTTCAATGTCTGTTCCAGGGTGGTAATAGATCCGCGGTGAACAAATTTTGCATATAACTGCTCCGGTAGTTCCCGCGCCACCATACCCTCGGGTACCTGAGTCAGGTCGGCAACCGGCGCACAGCAGACATACTTAAACTGAATTTCATTACCCGCTTCCTCATAACATTCATAGATACCAAAAGATTCATCGCTGATACGATTGGGGATTTTATCCCTGTAGGGCCGAAATGCAGACCAGAGCTTTGGCAAGCTGAGATTTTCATGGTCGTATTCCTGCGCTACCCCCACCAATTGCATCGCTGGCCGCGAAATAACTTGTGGCTCCATGGACAACTCATTTTGCAAGAAGTGCAGCATATGAGGGCTAAATTGATCTTTATATAGCAACCGGAAAGGATCCTGCTGCTTTCGATACTGCGCCGGGGTTACATTAAATAAAGCTTTAAACGCGCGAGTAAAGGCTTCTTGGGAATCAAATTGGCACTCCATGGCAAGCTCAAGAATACCAATATCTTCACTCAACAACCTCTTTGCGGCGACGGTCAATCGGCGCTTACGCAAATACTCTTTCGGTGAGTCCCCCACTAATGCCTTAAAAATACGGCTGAAGTGGTAGGTGGAGTAATGAGAGGCAGCAGCAATTTCGTGAACAGAAATTTTGTCATATAGATGCTGCTCTACGAAGTTGATACTTTTAAAAAATCGCTGCATATGAGGCTCCTTTCCTACCTGTTTACGCTGGGACGGTGAGATTTTCGAGCAACACCGTCCTGAATTAGCTTGCCTTTAAATCAGATTCGTTCACTAGTGATAAAAAAGCGTAAATGGGCAAATGCCTTGTCCCTCAAAGGAATAATCGTCTGGTAGGCTGGATCATTAAAGAATGCATAGATCGCCTCCCGATCCGGAAAAGATACCACAACAAATGCCCTTGGTGACCGACCCCCGTCCAGGGCCTCTTCCACATCATAAGAGGCAATAGGCACCCCCCCATACTGTTGCATTAATTGCGGTGTCAGACCTATATACTGCTGAAGAGCCTGCGATTCCTGTAGGTTTGGTGAAGACTCTATATGTAAAAATACTGGTAACAAAGTAATAACCTCTTAAGCATAAATGATTTTTAGTTGCTTAACTAAGAGCTTCTAATGACTAACGTTGAGACGCCACTCGCCTATGCCAAAAAACCAGAAGTGGAACTATCGCAAGCTCAATAATCGTAGGCGGTAAGACCTGATCATCCACCAATCCAAATTCCAGAATATTGCTTAAGCGGCCCAGACCGCCAATGAAGAGGGATAAAGCCACGAAGTACAACAATGCTTTATGTTTTTCGATATTGCTCAGGAAATACAGCAGAACCAACCCCTGGGCAAAGAAAACACCAAAGGCAAATCGATATTGATTATCCCAAAATCCTCTTAAGGGGCTATCCGGGCCAAAAATCATAGCACCACCACTCAGGGCAGCACTGCCATTCAGACCTCCAAATGCGCTGATACCCCCAGGCACAAAACAGATCACCGCCAGCGCTACCACTAACAATTGGAAAATTTTTCTTTCTATAGAACTCGCCTGATTCATAGTGTCACCTTAGTTTGCCGTATTTGAAGAGGTGACCTAATCATATTGGCCGGTAAGGCCCTATTTTTGATATTTCTTGCGGTCTTAGTATCCCACTAAGACAGCAAGAAATGTCAAAAGCCGAGGCGCTTAACCGCTTATCTTTCCCTCCAACAGCCGGGTATATCGATATCCGGGCACCAGTTCCCAATATCCACAGAGACAGAAAGATGATTAAGAGTGTTTTGATTACCGGAGCGAATGCAGGCTTAGGTAGGGAGTGCGCCAAGCAACTGGCGGAGTACCAGCAGATTAACAAGATCTATCTCGGCTGCCGCAATCTGCACAAAGCCAAAGAAACCCAGGCCAAGCTGGTGTCGGAAACAGGCAGGAATATCTTCGAAGTATTGCTGATTGATGTCGCGGATCAACAAGCTGTTAAAGAGGCAGTTAAGAACCTGGACTCCCCAGTTGATGCTCTGGTTATGAATGCTGGCGGTACCGGGGGGAAAGAGTTTTACAACAAGACCCCTGAGGGAGTCACACAAATTTTCGCCGTCAACCTGCTCGGGCATGCACTACTGACTAACGAGTTGCTGAAAGCCAATAAATTAACCCAGACTGCTATCTACGCAGGCTCCGAGGCTGCTCGCGGTGTAAAAGAGATGGGTATGAAGCGACCAGAGCTGAAAAGCGCCTCTGTGGAGGAATTTATGCAGATCTGTGAAGGAAAGCTCTATGCCAGTACCAAAGACGCTACGGTACCCTATGGTCCGATAAAGTATATGGGCGCCCTATGGATGTCTTCCATGGCGCGAGAAGTCCCCCATATCCGCTTCGTAACCATGAGTCCAGGGGCTACTGTAGGCACAGAGGGCTTCAATACACTGTCGTTATTCAAGCAATATATGATGAAGGGCATGATGCGGATTATGCTGCTACTTGGCAAAGTCCACAAAGTAGAAATAGGCGCCAAGCGCTATATCGACGCCCTACTGGATACAACATCCTTCCGCACAGGTATTTTTTACGGCAGTGAACGCGGATTGACTGGACCTCTTGGTGAACAGTGGAAGCTTTTCCCGGACCTGGACAATCCTACCTATCAGGACAATGCCAAAACAGCGATCAATCGCTTTATCTAATGAAGGGTCGCATCAGGTAAGGGCCCTGTGCGCCCTTACCTGCCCCCCAAGTTAACACCACCGAAACCGCTTGTTTACCTATACTTGGCTGTTAAATACTTACTGCTAAAAACAGCCAATGTTTCGGGTAATCTTTTCCCTGCTGTTGTTAATCCCCCTTGCCCTGACTGCTGCTGAAAATGTGGCTAAAGCAACTCCCCTGCGGCTGCTGGATCCAGCAACTGTGGATAACTTCGTCAATGAACTGCCAATACCCGTAGAAATCCGCCCTCAGGGATCAGCCCCGATTAAACTACCCGCCCGCCCCACTGAAGTTTGGATGGGGCTACGGGATAAGGATGGCAAACGCATAATGACTAAGGCCTGGGGTTTTGAATATGCAGGTCGCATCCACTCTCCTGGCCCTACTATTCGCGCCCGAGAAGGCCAACCGGTATTTGTACACTGGGCGAATGAGCTACCGGGTCCGCATCTATTTCCTGTGGATCGATCCATTCACCTCGCCGACGTAAAAGATCCAAAAGCTGTACCTATGGTTATCCACCTTCACGGCGGGCATACAGAGTGGAAAAGTGACGGCAACCCCCTCGCTTGGTACACCCGCAATTATCGTGAGACGGGACCATTATTTGAGAAAAGGATTTACGAATACGACAACACTCAAGATGCCGCCACTATCTGGTATCACGACCACACCCTGGGCATGACGCGCCTTAATGTTTACGCAGGTCTATTCGGTTTTTACCTGGTCGGCGATGACAATGAAGACCGCCTGATACAGGAGAAGCTGCTCCCCGCAGAAGAGCGCACTTTTGTAGCCGCTATTACAGACAGCTTGTTTAGCTCCGATGGACAGCTGTATTTTCCTGGCTGGAGGGACCAGCCTCCATCACCAGTTTCCCATGAAGCAGTTAAAGTCAATTGGCCCAATCCCTCTCATCTCGACGAGTTTTTTGGCAATTTTATACTGGTCAACGGCATGAGCTGGCCCAAAGTCAGTGTCACTCCACACGTCTATCGATTGCGGTTACTCAACGCATCCGATACCCGCACACTGATACTCAGGATCGACGAAAATACCCCCTTTGTACAAGTCGGCGGTGACGGCGGATTTCTCGATCATCCTGTAAAATTGGCTGAGCTGATATTGGCACCCGCAGAGCGAGCAGATGTTTTAGTAGATTTCAGTGGTTATGAAGGGCGTAAGCTGACACTGCGAAACTTTGGACCGGATGTCCCTTTTAAAGGCTTTGTAGAGGCCAATGATCCAAAGAGTTCAATTCCACTTGTCTATAACCCGGATGGTAAACGCGTATTAAGTGATGGGCGCGGCGGCATCACACCAGCTACCGATCCAAATACTACAGGCCAGATCCTGCAATTCCATATTGCTCCGAAATCTACAGACGCCACTTCTAATAAACAGAAATCAAAGATCAAAAGTACCATTGGAGATTTAAAACTCAGCCTAAATACTCCCTTGCGCACCCCTCTTAATAGGCTTAACCATGCCAGTCGCACACGACAACTTGCCACCTACCGGTTGGACGATCCCTACGGCCGCAATCTACTCATGTTAGGTCCAGTAAAGGAGGGCTCCCTATTTTTTGAAGACCCTACTACAGAAATAATCCAACACAACGCCGTTGAGATCTGGGAGATATACAACCCTACAGTATCAGCCCACCCAATCCATATTCATCTAGTGGAATTCCAGATACTGGATCGCCAGCCTTTTAAAGGAAAACTTATTGCCAAGCCGCAGAAATTTATGCATACAGATAAGATATTTCAGGGTGCACGACTGGAAATAGAATCTCTACAGGGGAAACCCCTTCCACCACAACCAGAAGAAAGCGGCCCCAAAGATACGGTCATCGCCCTTCCCGGCCAAGTAACACGGGTAATAGCCCGCTTCGACCGCGAGGGACTCTATGTATGGCACTGTCATCTGCTCTCCCATGAGGATTACGATATGATGAGACCATTTAGGGTGTTGGCTCCCAGCTTAGTAAATAAGCGCCAATCTAATTAGCTTTAATTTTTAAACTCAAAAAAATTAACTTCAAAAGACTAGTCGAAAACCTAACTATAAATAGGACATCATAAAGAACAAGGGCTGTCAGCCCTCTAAAATTATTGAGCCTTGAAGCAAATATAAACTTATATAAATAGTAAATTAGTAGAACTCACCAAAGTAGCTTATAGCCAACAATTAATTATCGAGAATATATCGCAAGCAAGAAAAAATCATACTTTTTTATTTATCAACTGCTTGACATATCAACTTCGCCTACCATGACGAAATAGGATATAGTATCTAAAATACGTTTAAACTGCGCCCCTAAATTATCTATAGATGACATTGGCCACCCATAATATGGAAAATTGCTGGGCGCACTTAATTTATAGGGTAAATTTTGGAAGTGAAGTTTAAAAAAATGATAACTCGAGGAGCTTTTATCCTCTCGACTTTATTTTTTATCAGCTTTTCGATGTATATGATAATTTTTGACCTTCCTAAAATGGCTAAGAAGAAAGCTGAAGGATTAATCCTTTCATTCCAAAAATTAGACCGAGATAATTTTGAAGCCTATTGGTCTAAATCTAATTACCCAGTACCTAGAGACCAACACATCAGAGAAGAAATTATATCTTGGGGTGAAAAGCAGGGTGCGCTTATAAAAATTGAAGAGATTAAGACGCTAGATATAAGAAAGCATGTTTCTTTTTCTGAAAAAGGAGTTACTCATATATATAAATATCAAATCCTCTGTAAGTTTACCAAGGGAGATGTAATATTTATGGTATCAGTGAAAGGCAACAGAGGTGGATTTGATGTAACAAATCTCACGATGGGCAATCCTATGTAGATTTAGCACTGACAAAAATGATTCTAAAATTCTCTAAAAGGTCCTCTCCAGAAAAAACACTCTCTGGAGAGAACCCACTACTCATTCAGCAGGGCGCCAAAGCCTTAGCCACACGGGAGTTGGTTTCCCGCCCCAGCTGTTCAGAAATAAAGTTCCCAGCCTCTGCCAGCAACTGTATATCCACGCCGGTTTCAATACCCATGCCATTGAGCATATAAAGCACATCCTCACTGGCAACATTACCGGAAGCGCCGCGGGCATAGGGGCAGCCGCCCAGGCCGGCTACGGCGGAATCTACTACTGCGACACCCATTTGTAAGGCCGCGTAGATATTGGCCAGTGCCTGGCCGTAGGTATCGTGGAAATGTACCGCAAGTTTTTCCACAGGTACACGGGCCATCACCTGCTCCAGCATACGCTTGGCGGATTCCGGGGTGCCGACACCGATGGTGTCGCCGAGGGAAATTTCGTAGCAACCCATTTCCAATAGAGCGGCACTAACTTCTGCCACTTTGGCCGGATCAATATCGCCTTCATAGGGACAACCAAGTACGCAGGATACGTATCCGCGCACAGGTATACCGTCTTGCTTGGCTTTTTCCACCAGTGGACGGAAGCGTTCCAGGCTCTCAGCAATACTGCAATTAATGTTTTTCTGGGTGAAGGCTTCTGAGGCCGCACCGAAAACGGCGACCTCATCCGCTTTGGCTTCCACGGCGCGCTCATAGCCTTTTAAGTTTGGCGTGAGCGCGCTGTAGATAACACCCTCATTGCGCTGGATACCCGCCAACACTTCCTCACTGGCGGCCATCTGCGGTACCCACTTGGGGCTGACAAAACTGCCGGCTTCAATAACCGACAACCCGCTAGCACTGAGTTTGTCTACCAAAGCGATACGGGTCTCCACAGAGATAGGCTGCTTTTCATTTTGCAGACCATCGCGGGGCCCCACTTCGACGATTTTGACTTGCTTGGGCAAAGTCATTATTGCTCCTCCCCGGCAAAATCCACCAGCAGGCTGCCGCCATCCACCAGCTCACCTTCGGCGCAGAAGAACTGCTGCACGGTGCCGGATGCTGGAGCCCGCAGGGTGTGTTCCATTTTCATGGCTTCCATTACCAGTAGTGGCTGGTCTTTTTCCACCGTAGAGCCGGGCTCAACCAGCAGCGAAATTATGGTGCCGTTCATGGGGGCATCAAGGCCGTGGGCCTGGTCATTACTCTCGCCGATATCCGGTGGCAGCAACTTGAATTCCACCTGGGTACCATCAATAAATACAGCACCGCCATCGCGGGTATCCACGGCGGAGAAACTCATGCGACGGCCGTCCACCAACATTAAGTCGCGTCCCGGCAGCAGGCGAATCTCACCGCCTTTTTGTTCCTCAGGCAAGGCATCGCAAGTCCAGCGCAGGCTATCGCCCTCCGCAACAAAGCGAATTTGAGCGTGCTGGCCGCGGTAGTCCACCGTCTGGGTGCGACTGCCAGCCAGAGCATTGCGCCAGTTATCACCATTATGCCAAGGGGAGAAAGGATCTCGCTGCGGTGCGCTGTTGCGCAGATCGCGCTCTTCACACTGCTGCAAATAACCGGCAATAGCGGCGCACTTCAGCGGCGTCAGTGTCTGCTCCTGATGCAGCACTTCCGCCTCGTAGTCCTCGATAAAGTGCGTCGAAATACAACCGCTGGCAAATGCCTGGTGATTGATCACTCGGCGCAGGAATTCGATATTGTGGCGCACACCGGCAATCTGGTAATCACGCAGTGCGCGATCCAGTTTGGCCAAGGCTTCTTTGCGGGTGCGGCCGTGGCAGATCAATTTGGCAATCATCGGGTCGTAATGCACACTGATTTCATCGCCGGTCTGCACACCGGTGTCCACCCGCACGCCCTCGCCTTCCGCCGGGGGCTGGTGACGCACCAATACGCCGGTTGCCGGCAGGAAATCATTGTCCGGGTCCTCGGCGTAGATACGCACTTCCATGGCGTGGCCGTTGATCTGCAGCTCATCCTGGCTCATGGGCAGGGTATCGCCAGCGGCAACTGACAGCTGCCAGGCCACCAGGTCCTGGTCGGTGATCATTTCCGTCACCGGGTGCTCTACCTGCAAACGGGTATTCATTTCCATAAAGTAGAAGGCACCGCTGGCATCCAGCAGGAACTCCACCGTGCCGGCACCCACGTAACCAATCGCGTGGGCCGCGCGCAGGGCCGCTTCACCCATGCGGGCGCGCAGCTCCGGAGTCATGCCCGGTGCGGGAGCTTCTTCCACTACTTTTTGATGGCGGCGCTGCACCGAGCAATCCCGTTCAAACAGGTAGACACCGTTGCCCTGCTGATCGCAGAACACCTGGATTTCCACATGGCGGGGACTCACCACATAGCGCTCCAGCAGCATGATGTCGTCGCCAAAGGCATTCATGGCCTCACGCTTGGCTGCAGCTAATGCTTCGTGGAATTCATCGGCGCTGTCGACACGGCGCATGCCCTTACCACCACCACCGGCAGCGGCTTTCAGCAATACCGGGTAACCGATGCGATTGGCATGGCCTTCCAGCAGCTCTTCATTTTGGTTTGTGCCGTGGTAACCAGGCACCAGGGGCACATTGGCCTCTTCCATAATACGTTTGGCGGCGGACTTGGAGCCCATCGCCTCAATCGCGCCGGTGGGCGGGCCAACAAAAATAATGCCGGCGCTATCGCAAGCGCGGCAAAACTCGGCATTTTCCGACAGGAAGCCGTAACCTGGATGTATGGCATCAGCACCAGTCTGCTTAGCAGCACCCAATACCTTGTCGATATCCAGGTAGGAATCCCTGGCCGGGGCCGGGCCCAGGTGTACCGCTTCGTCCGCCATCTGCACATGCAGGGCGTCGGCATCCGCATCGGAATAGACGGCGACAGTGGCCACCCCCAGGCGGCGGGCGGTCTTGATAATACGGCAGGCAATTTCGCCGCGATTAGCTATTAACAGTTTGCGAATCATAAAATTATCCTTCGCCGCCATTCATCCATTTGGGTGCGCGCTTCTCTAAAAACGCACTTAGCCCTTCCTGCCCTTCCGGCGATACACGCACGGCAGCGATCAACGCGCTGGTCTGGCCCTGCAATTCATCGTTGATAACCCGGTTGGACATGGACATGGCCAGTTGCTTGGCCATGGCGACCGCCTTGGGGCCATTATCGGCAATGGCATTCACTAATTTCTGCACATGCAGGTCCAGCTCGCCCTCGGCGCAGACTTCAGATATCAAGCCCATCTGTTCTGCGCGCTCGGCGGAGAAGCGCTCCGCAGTGACAAAGTAACGGCGCGCGCGGCGAGTGCCGATCGCATTGATGACATAGGGGCTGATGGTAGCGGGCAGTAACCCGATTTTGACTTCCGACAAACAGAAGCTGGCGCGCTCAGAGGCCACGGCCATATCACAGCAGCTCACCAGACCCACGGCCCCGCCAAAAGCGGCGCCCTGTACTCGCGCAATGGTGGGAGCTGGGAAAGTGTCGAGCTTGTACAGCATGGCAGCAAGCGCGGCCGCGTCGCGGCGGTTTTCCTCTTCTGAATAAGTCGCCATGCGCTTCATCCAGTTGAGGTCAGCTCCGGCAGAAAAGCTCTTGCCATTGGAAGCCAGTACCAACACACGAACAGCAGGATTTTGCGCCAGAGTGTCAAAGGTGGTGGCCAGCTCGTGAATCAGTTCATCGTCAAAAGCGTTGTGGATTTCCGGCCGATTCAGGGTGACCGTGGCCACGCCCTCGCTATCCACTTCGCACAGCAATTTATCGCTCATTGTAATTCCTCGATTGGGGCGTTTCTCTCTAGCGGCACCGGGGTAGCCCGCGGCACCGCAACCACAGTTCCTTACATACGGAACACGCCGAACTTGGTCTCTTCCGGCTCTTTGTGGCTGGCCGCCGCCAGGCACAGGCCTAGCACGCGGCGGGTATCCGCCGGGTCGATAACGCCGTCATCCCACAAACGTGCAGAAGCGTAGTAGGGGTGCCCCTGATGTTCGTAGTTATCCACAATCGGCTGCTTAAACTGCTGCTCTTCCTCTTCGCTCCAGGATTCACCTCGCGCCGCCATCTGGTCGCGCTTCACCTGGGCCAATACGCCAGCGGCTTGTTCTCCCCCCATAACCGAGATGCGCGCATTGGGCCACATAAACAGGAAGTTGGGATCGTAGGCGCGGCCACACATCCCATAGTTACCGGCGCCGAAAGAGCCGCCGATGAGGATGGTAATTTTGGGCACCTTGGCGGTAGCGACAGCGGTCACCATCTTGGCGCCGTGTTTGGCGATGCCGCCCGCCTCGTACTGTTTGCCCACCATAAAGCCGGTGATATTTTGCAGGAAAACCAATGGAATCTTGCGCTGCGCACACAGCTCTATAAAGTGCGCGCCCTTCTGCGCACTCTCCGCAAACAGGATGCCGTTATTGGCAACAATTCCCACCGGGTAGCCCTGGATACGGGCAAAACCGGTTACCAGAGTGGTGCCGTACAACGCTTTAAATTCATCGAACTCGGAGCCGTCCACAACTCGCGCGATAATCTCGCGCACGTCAAACGGCTGGCGCGAATCTTTAGGCACCACACCGTAAATATCTTCCGGTGGATAAATCGGCTCCACCGGCTTTTGGATATCCAGGCCGGGGCTTTTGATACGGTTCAGGCGCGCTACAGAGCGACGCGCTAACTGCAAAGCATGTACGTCGTTATTGGCGTAGTGATCGGAAACCCCGGAAGTGCGACAGTGCACCTCGGCACCGCCGAGTTCCTCCGCGGAAACTTCTTCACCGGTGGCCGCTTTCACCAGGGGCGGGCCTGCCAGGAAGATGGTGGCCTGCTCTTTCACCATAATGGATTCGTCTGCCATGGCCGGCACATAGGCTCCACCGGCGGTGCAGCTCCCCATCACCACCGCGATCTGCGGAATATTCTGTGCAGAGAGATTGGCTTGGTTAAAGAAGATGCGACCGAAATGCTCGCGGTCTGGGAAAACGTCGTCCTGGCGCGGCAGATTGGCACCACCGGAATCCACCAGGTAAATGCACGGCAGATTGTTCTGTTCGGCAATGGTCTGCGCGCGCAGATGTTTCTTTACCGTGAGCGGGTAATAGGTACCGCCTTTTACCGTGGCATCGTTGGCGACGATGACACAAGGCTGACCGGAGACGGTGCCGATGCCGGTAATAATGCCCGCGGCCGGGACATCTTCACCATAAACCTCGTAAGCGGCCAGCTGGGAAAATTCCATAAAAGGGCTACCCGGATCGAGCAGCGCATCGATACGGTCCCGTGGCAATAATTTTCCTCGCGCCAGGTGTTTTTCCCTTGCGCGTTCGCCGCCGCCCTGGGCGATGGCTTCCACTTTCTCACGCAGGTCTGCCACCAGCGCCTGCATCTGCTCGCGGTTTTCGCCAAAGGCGACATCGCGCGTATTTATTTTGCTCTGCAACTGATTCATAAAGTCCGATTCACTTTCCCGGAGAAAAGACCTCCACGGAGCGCGGCTTATCGCCGCAATGTCCGTGGAGACAGCTGCCGCCGACAGGCGCCGGCAGCGAGAAGAAATGCCCAGCCTTAGCGGGTCTCGTTAAACAGCTCGCGACCAATCAGCATACGACGCACTTCAGAAGTGCCCGCGCCGATTTCGTAGAGCTTGGCATCGCGCAGCAGGCGACCGGTGGCGTACTCGTTGATGTAGCCATTGCCGCCCAGAGTCTGGATAGCCTGCAGGGCCATCTGGGTTGCGCGCTCTGCAGTAAACAGGATTACTGCGGCGGCATCCTTGCGCGAGTCCTCACCGCGATCACAGGCACGCGCCACGGCGTAGAGGTAAGCACGGCTGGCATTCAGGTCGGCATACATATCGGCGATCTTGCCCTGCATCAGCTGGAATTCGCCGATGGCCTTGCCGAACTGCTTGCGCTCGTGGATATAGGGAACCACCACATCCAGGCAGGCCTGCATAATACCGACAGGGCCACCGGAGAGAATGGTGCGCTCGTAGTCGAGACCGCTCATCAAAACGCGTACGCCGCCGTTCAATTCACCGAGAATATTTTCTTCCGGCACTTCACAGTCTTCGAACACCAGCTCACAGGTGTTGGAACCGCGCATACCCAGCTTGTCGAGTTTCTGCGCCTGTGAGAAGCCGGCAAAACTGCGCTCAACGATAAATGCGGTAATACCGCCGGAGCTGATACCCGGCTCGGTGCGCGCGTAAATCACATAGGTGTCGGCATCGGGTCCATTAGTGATCCACATTTTATTGCCGTTCAAAACAAAGCGATCGCCGCGCTTTTCCGCGCGCAATTGCAGACTCACTACGTCGGAACCAGAATTCGGTTCGCTCATAGCCAAAGCGCCTACATGTTCACCGGAACACAGCTTGGGCAGGTACTTGAGCTTCTGCTCGCGGGTACCATTTTTGCGAATCTGGTTTACACACAGATTCGAGTGGGCACCGTAGGACAAGCCCACAGAAGCGGAGGCGCGAGAAATTTCTTCCATGGCCACAGCGTGTGCCAGGTAACCCATATTGGAACCGCCGAACTCCTCTTCCACGGTCATACCCAGAAGGCCCAGCTCACCGAATTTTTTCCACATATCGGCGGGGAACAGGTTGTCTTCATCGATCTGCGCCGCGCGCGGGGCCAGCTCCGCCTGGCAGAACTTGTAGACCATGTCGCGGAGCATATCGATGTCTTCACCGAGGCCGAAATTCAGGGTTGGATAGGAGGTATTCATAATGGCTCCAATAATTATTAGAAAAGTCTTTTAAACTGGCGGCACCTGCAACCACTCGATACATCGGGTGACACGCTAAACCTCTGCGGGTCACAGGCTTTCGCAGGCGCCTGTCGAAATTTTTAACCGGTGAACTAGGGGCTTTCCTCGTTGCGGCTCTTTACCAAAGCCGCTTGTGCACGGGCTTCGGCTTCACCGAGTTCCCCCATCAGGCTCTCAATATCCCGCAGCTGCTGCTGCAACTGTGCCCGCTTCTGCGCTATACGCTCCAGCAGGCGCTGTAACTGCTCTACATTGCCATGAGCGGGGTCGTACATATCGATAATCTCGCGGCTCTCATCGAGGGAAAAACCCAGGCGCTTGCCCCGCAAAATCAGCTTCAGCCGTATACGTTCTTCAGGGCTGTAGACACGGGTCTGACCATGCCGCTCCGGTTTGAGCAGGCCCTTGTCCTCATAGAAACGGATGGCGCGGGTGGTTATCTCAAACTCCCGCGCCAGCTCCGAAATGCTGTAACTCTGGGGCTCTACGATGCTGGCTTTGGCTTTCATAAGTACTTCCTCGAGACGCAACAGAGCCTAACAAGAGTTTACGTTGACGTAAACGTAAAGCAAACGCCAAAAATAACTGCGAGGGGCTATTCAGTCATTAACCCATCGCAGTAATCGGAAGGGAGAGATCAGACGCCCAACAGCTGTTGCAACTGATTGTCGAGCAACTTTTGATAGGAGGGTGTAAGGCCTGTGATTTCCAGAGCCCAGCCAGCACCGTGGTGCTCAATACGCCCAGCCAGAGAGCTATCCTCCAGCAACTCAGGATGTAAAAACAAACCACGCGATTGGTTTAGTAGCTGTTCAGCAGAAAAATCTGGCGTGCTTGGCTCACAAGGCGCCACCGCCAGGGCCAACTTCAAACCGGTAGCGCGGCTGACACTCTGCATCTCCCGCAGCAACAGGCCACAGCAGACCGCACGAAACGCCGAATCGGCGCCGGAAAACCCCAAACCAACTTGCGGCCCTGCACAACTCAATGGATGGGCACCGTAGATCCGACGCAGCAACTGCATACGTCCATCCAATTCCCGCTGAATTCCTTCGAGCGCACTGCGACTCAATTGGTTGGTCAATTGAGCCCAATTCAATGGCCGCAGGTACAGGCCTATAGAGTCTTGCTTTTGCTCGGGAAGATCCGCAGAGGAAAGAGGCTCTTCCGCTGGCAAACTGCGCTGCGCGGAAAAACCCCCTGTCATCAGTGCCGCCACTGCACTAAATGGCAGGGCAAATACCAGCGTCAGCAATAAGCTGGCCCAGGGAAAGCTGACGTCCGCACCAGGAATCAGGGCTACGGTAACATTGCCGGCGATACTGTCATGCAGCACTACCGGCACACTGATGGTCTCGCCACTCTTCAGATCACCAACTTCCGCCAGGCTATTGGATTCCACATCCTCAACAGCAACACCGCTGATAGCGGGCAATTCCAGCAGCTGCCTGGCCAACAGCTGCATACTGATACGATCATCGGCAACAATACGCTCCAGGCTCTGCCCGGCGAGAAAACTGGCCGCAACCTGCGCAGAGACCCGGTCTCTCTCCACCGCATCAGCATGGCGCTGCGCATAGTAATGACCGAGAGCCACACTGCAGAACAGCGCCAGTATCAGCCAGATCATCGCAGCCAGCAGACGCTGGCGGGTACGTTTAGATAAACGCGCAAACTGCTCTGGCAACCTGCGCAGAAGGGAAATCATCGATACAGACATAAATACGGCTTTAATACCTTGCCTTGTTTTTTATTACCTTGCGTTTTTGGAACTCTCCACAGCCAAGGGCCCTGGCGCAATTTTATCCTCACAAAGCGCGAATAATACGCAGTGTAATTTCCTGTGCCGTTGGTCGATCCCGCAACAAAATAGTTCCACACGGGATTTTTTAATTTGTAATAAATAAGCGGGCCCAACCTGCGGCGCTGATTTTAACGAAGATTCCCGCTAGAGCTATAATGCGTCGCTTATTGAATAAATTGGGGACCTTCGCTATGGGCGTCGAGACTAAAGCACAAGAATTTCATCTGCCCCTGGCGCAAATTACCCAGTCACGCTTCGACTGTTCTGTGCGCTACCTCACCTATAGCGGCGGCCATGCACTGCTGGGGTTGGAATACGACAATACAGCCCCCTTTTTGGACGCCGTCAGTTGCCAATTGAATTTACCCAGCGTGATACCATCAGACGTGCAATCGCCCTGGT
Source organism: Microbulbifer variabilis (assembly GCF_023716485.1). Classification (NCBI taxonomy): domain Bacteria; kingdom Pseudomonadati; phylum Pseudomonadota; class Gammaproteobacteria; order Cellvibrionales; family Microbulbiferaceae; genus Microbulbifer; species Microbulbifer variabilis. The sequence continues at coordinate 402,300 of NZ_CP092418.1, read as the reverse complement.
GCCTGACCTTCCTAAGCCCAGCAGCCACCCTGTCACAACTGCAGCGCCTGCTGAATTTTTGTGCTGAACAACACTGGCATATCGATGTCATCGACACCCTAGCCCACCGGCACGAGTGCACGGTCATCCGCTTTCAGTTCAGCGCTGAACTGGAGTTTTCCCCGGCACGTTTTGCCTGCCTACAACTGGCCGAAGTAATTGGAGCCGATCTGGTCTTGCAGGAGGGCACCAGTCAGAGAGTACCGGCACTGGCTGGCTTCGATATGGATTCCACTCTGATCGATGCAGAGGTGATCGACGAGCTAGCCAAGATTACCGGAATCGGCGACCAGGTGGCGGCCATCACTGCGGCCGCCATGCGCGGCGAATTGGATTTTCGCGATAGTTTCAAAAAACGTATGGCGTTGCTAAAAGGTTTTTCCGAACAGCGCCTGGCAGAAATTGCCAAGCAACTGCCACTAAAAGATGGGGCGCAAAACCTGTTGCACTGCCTGCGCAAACTCGGCTGCAAAACTGTCATTTTGTCCGGCGGTTTTACCTACTTCGCCAATTTCCTACAAAGGGAACGCCTGGCTGTTGACCTGATATACGCCAATGAACTCGAGTTCGCCGAGGGCGCGCTCACCGGTGAAGTGATAGAGCCTATCGTGGACGGAATGCGCAAGCGGTTATTGCTGGGGGAAACTGCAAAGGAGATGGGAGTGCCGCTGGAAAAAGTGGTTGCCGTTGGGGATGGGGCAAACGATATCCCCATGTTGAACCTGGGTGCCCTGGGTATCGCCATACATCCGAAACCCAAAGTCCGCAGGGAGGCACCGCAAGCTATCACTCTATTTGGACTAGATGCGGCGCTTTACCTGTTCGGTCTCAACGACCAGCAAATTGCCGAATTGGGACAGCCTTCTTAAAGGTGTCCCAAAAAGGTTTATATCACCGCGTGTGGGAAGGGGAATGAGCGCGGCTTAGTGTTATCCGAGCAGGCACTGGGTTCATACTCGCAGCCTGCTGCCAAAAGGCTGAGAAAAGCCAATATTAAAATCCGCCTGTACATAGGTACCTCCCTTTGCCTAAATGGATTTTTATTCGAGCAGCAGGGTACGCAATGGGTTCCGTTTTGAACAGCAGTTTAATGATTTTTATGCCAGAAAATTGACGTAAAATTCTTTCTTTTGTACCAGTTTGTTCAGCTTTGCTACACAACCGATTACACAGGCCTTTTTTAGCATTGCGCGCCAGCCAAATCCAACCCGAAACCAGCTTTAGCAGATTCATTGAGTTAATCTTGGCAAGAGGAAAAACGGGCAGATAAAGCTAGGGAAAGCTCGTAGGTGGCCAGTGTTGCGCTGGCAACAACCAGTATGGAGAGTGGCGATTCTGGTGCACAGCACCAAAATCGCACAAGTGTTGAAGACAGAGCTAACCTTCTTTTTTACCGTAGATTACCAGGCTGTTCACTTTTACCGTCAGCGGGTGATACCCCTCCTTGGCGCGTTCAAAAATACGCGCTGCCACATCCTGTTTGCCGGTTTCAACCATATTGCGGTATAGCGGGCGCAGGAACTTGTTGCGGCCGATGCTGGTGAGGAAGTTTTCCAGGCGATTGAATGCCGGCTCGTAGTCGTTGCGCACGGCAATCATCAGCCAGCTAAAGGCCACTTCGTTATTGCGGGATTGGGTCAGGCCAAAGGCGCTGTCCAGTTCCTTCAATTGCGTTTCAGTCAACTTTTCCGGCATACCGTCGAGGAAGTACTTCCACTGGTGGAAGGTCCAGCCCTTGGTGTCGATATCCTTCGCTACCAATTTGCCGTCCAACCACTGCTGACGCACTGGGTCCAACTTGCTGAAGGCATCGGACTGCGGGTGCGGCGCACCTTCAGGAATACCCGGCTCGAAAATCCACTGGTGAATGCGCTCGCGATCCAACTTATCGGCGTGCTCAACCAACAAGGTCTTGTCGAGGTACTTAACGAAATCCTCGGTGGTAATGCTCTGGAAGGAGAAGTGGTTGAAGTACTCCATCAGGAAGCGGTCGAAAGCTTCGCGGCCCACGTTCTGTTCCAATTCGTACAGGAACAGAGAGCCTTTTTCATAGGGGATATTGGAGAAGACTTCATCGGGATCACGGCCGCGCAGGTCGATCGCCATAATCTCATCGCGGGGCTCTTTATCGGCCAGATCCGCCTGCAGGTCGTCATAACCCAGGGCCATTTCCATCTGATAGCGCTCATCGCCGTAGACGAACTGCATGATGCGGTTGGTCAGGTAGGTGGTGAAGCCTTCATTCAGCCACAGGTCGCGCCAGCTGGCATTGGTCACCAGGTTGCCGGACCAGGAGTGGGCCAATTCGTGGGCAATCAGGGCTACCAGGCTCTTATCGCCGGCAATCACCGTCGGAGTGATAAAGCTCAGGCGCGGGTTTTCCATACCGCCGAAGGGGAAGCTGGGCGGCAGAATCAGCAGATCGTAGCGGTCCCAGTGGTAGGGGCCATACGCCTTTTCGGTCACTTCCAGCATGGATTCGGTATCGGCAAACTCCGCCGCTGCAGATTCCAGCATGGAAGGCTCGGCGTAAACACCGGTGCGCTCACCCAAGGGCTTAAACTGCAGGTCGCCTACTGCCAGGGCAATCAGGTAAGAGGGAATGCGCTGGGGCATTTCAAAATCGTAAACGCCATCTTTGGCCGCCTGCGGATCGTTGTTCGCACTCATTACCGCACGCAGTTCTTTCGGGGTGCGAACGGTAGCGTTGTAGGTGAGACGAACTTTCGGGGAATCCTGCAGCGGGATAAAGCTGCGCGCGTGAATCGCCTGGGCCTGGGTAAACAGGAACGGATGCTTTTTACCCGCGGTCTGCTGCGGTTCCAGCCACTGAACGCCAGAGGCGCCCGGCACTGTGCGGTAGCGGATAGTAATGCTGTCGGCATCTTCCGGCAGCTCGATATTCAGCGGAGTGCCCAGGTGGCTGTCTTTCTCACCCATGGAGAACTTCACCGGCGCGCCATTAGCCGATACAGAAACCACTTCCAGCTCGCGGGTATCGAGCACCATCGGCAGGTTCTTATCGTTGAGGCGTTTGAAGTCCAGCTTGGCTTCGCCCTCAAGTACCTTCCGAGAGAAGTCGACAGTCAGGTCCAGATCCAGGTGCTGCACCTGGTAGTCATTGCTATTGGCGAAGGAGTGATAATCCACACCGGATTGCGGCGCCTTTTCTGCAACGCTTTTCTTCTCGATCACCGCAGCCACTTTTACCGACGTATCGGCGCTGTCAGCTTCGACCTTGGTCGGTTCATTCTTGGAACAACCTGAGGCTACGGCGAGGCCGCCGACGATCAGGCTGGTGCATAGTAAACGGGGCAACATGGGTCTACTCCCTGGGTTCAGCTTTTCAATTTGCGCCACAGGATACCCGAGAGTAAGCGCTTGCGGAACGACAGCGGGAAAGACCATTGCTGGATACCGGTCACAATGAAGGTGTACAGAGTCTCGCCAGCGGCGATCGTGCTCTCAGGAGCAATAAAAATAGACATATGTCTCAACTTATCGGTTGGCGGACGAATTTGCCGACTAATCCGCACCTACAACACAAAAATCCCCCCATCAATTAACAAAGCCTTCACTTTCCCTATTCAGACTGCGGGCCCTCTAAAACAAGCACATAAAGGAGAGTCCCATGTCACTATCCCGGAGGCGGTTTTTACAATTTTCCGGCGCCGGCCTGGCATCGCTGCCACTACTGAAAGCCTATGGTGCTGGCCTGCAGCCATTCCAACACGGCGTAGCCAGCGGAGATCCCCTAGCGGATCGCGTTATTCTCTGGACCAGGATCACCCCCTCCGATGATCCCGCCTTCCAGTCCATGGTGCCCTATAGCTGGCAGATCGCACTGGACCCGGAAATGGCCATGGTGGTTAACAGCGGCAGTGGTCTCACCGGCCCAGAAGTGGATTACACCATCAAGGTGGACGCATCAGGACTACAGGCAGGCACTAGTTACTACTACCGTTTCTACTCCAACGATATCGATTCACCGATCGGCCGCACCCGCACCCTGCCCACCGGCCATGTGGAGCGCCTGCGCTTCGCCGTTACCAGCTGCTCCAATTACCCGATGGGCTACTTCAATGTGTATCGCGAGATCGCCCTGCGCGCCGATCTGGATGTAGTACTGCACCTGGGAGACTACATCTATGAATATGGTCCCGGTGGTTTTGGCACCGGTAGTGGCCTCGGACGCGAGCCAATTCCCGCCAAGGAAATGGTGGATATTCAGGACTATCGCCAGCGCTACGCACAATATCGCTCAGACCCCGATCTACAGGAAGTCCACCGCCAGCACCCGTTTATTTGCGTATGGGACGACCACGAAACCACCAACAATGCCTGGGCCGGTGGTGCGGAGAACCACAACCCCCAAGACGGCGAAGGCGAATGGGCGGTGCGCCGCTCTGTGGCAAACCAGGCCTACTTTGAATGGATGCCAATCCGCGATAACGGCATCCTCGATTTATTTGGTGACAAGGCCATTTACCGCAGCTTCCGCTTTGGCAACCTGATGGATTTGATGATGCTGGATACGCGAATTGCCGCGCGTGACGAGCAGGCCAATTGGTTCGACCAGAAGACCGCCGATAATCCCGATCGCAGTATCCTCGGCGCACAACAGGAGCAATGGCTGCACAGCGGCCTGACGCAATCCCAAGCGGACGGTGTGCGCTGGCGGGTACTGGGGCAGCAAGTGATGATGGCGCAACTGACTCTGGCCAAAGATCTGTCGATCAATATGGACCAATGGGATGGTTACACCGCCTCCCGCGAGCGCCTCTTCGATCACATCAGCAACCACAATATCGACAATTTTGTCGTGCTCACCGGAGATATCCACAGCTCCTGGGCCTGGGACCTGGCCAGCAATCCATTCAATATTCTCGAGTACGGCCGCCTAACCGGCCGCGGTGCCCTGGGCGGCGAGTTTGTCACCCCGGGAGTAACCTCCAGCTTCCTGGACAAGTCCCATTTAACTGATGTAGCCGCCATCGCCATGGATGGACTGATTCCTCATCTGAAGTGGGTTGACGTAACCCAGCGCGGCTACCTGCTGATGGATGTATCCCACTCTCGCACCAAAGCCCACTGGTACCATGTGGATACTGTCACCAGTAAGAGTTACAACACCAACCTGGCGCGAATCTATAAGCAAAAGGCCGGCGTCAACCACATACAAAGAGCCTGGAGTGAGAGTAGTGCTCCCGCTGAAGTGCCTGCACCGGCTCCAGGCTATGCCACTCTGGCGCGCAACGCCATTGCCGCCCTGCGCAGCCGCTATCAGGTTTAAGCGGCATAAAAAAAACGCGCGGCCCACCGAGTCGCGCGGTTTTCTCTCGCCAATTAAGAGCCGGATCAATCCAGGCTAAAGTCGAAATTCATCTCATCTGCCGGAGCCTGCACATAGTAACCCTGGATATAGTCAGTGCCGGTTTGCCAAAGAGTGGGCAACATGCTGGCCTGCTCGATATGGGGCACGATCACCTTGGTATTCGCCTCACCCAGGCGCTGTACCAACCCTGCAAGGGTGTCGCTACTCTCGCCCTCGTCCTGCACTTCGCGCACAAATGACGGGTCGATCTTGGCGATATCCACCTTCACATGCTCCAGCGCCTTAAACGGGTTCAGGCCGGTACCGAAGTGACAGACTGAAACACGACAGCCGATCTGCTGTACCTGGGTAGTGAAGTCCCGCGCAGCGTGTAAATTGCTGGTGATATCCTCCTGGCGCAACTGAAAAACCACCGAAGCGGGTATCAACTTGGCGGCCTTGAAGGCCACCCCCAGCCAGGCCGGCAGGCTGTTATCGAGTAGTGAAGCGGTAGTGAGGTGCAACAACAGCGACACCTCCTTGCCCTCGGCCCTAGCGGCGGCTGCGGCCTTGATCGCGGTAAGGATCACCCAGCGATCCATCTTTGCCGACAGCCCCGCATCACCCAGCTCCTGCAGAAAAGCCAGCGGCGCCAGTTCCTCTTTTTCATCAAGCATACGTACTAAAACCTCGTACATCTGCTCGCCGGTGCCCTGCAGACTCAGGATCGGCTGGTATAGTAGCTTGAGGTTGCCCGCTTCCAGCGCCTGCACCACACGGGCGCGGTGATAGGTACCGGCATCGGCGCTGTTTTCGGTATCCGGCTCATAAAGGGCAAAAGCACCGCCCTGAGCGTCTTCGCCGAGGGCCTGTTTATGAGCCGTTTGTGCCTGCTCCAGCACCTGCTGGGAGCCACTGGAAGCCTCGCTCAGTAATGAAATCCCAATCGAGGCGGTCACCTGCTGGGTCTTGCCGGCGGCATCGAAAATGGTGTCAGCAATTCGCTTGAGTATGTCTTTAGCACGCAGCTCGATACTATCCGGCGTGGTATCGGAGCTCAGCAGGCAGAAACTGTCATCACTGTAACGTGCCAGGGTGTCACCGCTGCGCTGGCAGCCCTGTAATAATTCGGCCATGGCTTTCTGCAGTGCGTCGGCACCAGCCACACCCACAACTTTTTGCACCTCCTCAGCAAAGCGATCCACCTGAATAAACATTAAGCCACCGGTGCGATGTGAATCCGCCGAAGCCTTGATGGTGGAGTCCAGTAGCTGCAAAAAATGCTGGCGGTTATATAGGCCAGTGAGAGGGTCTCGATTTTTAATATCGCTGAGCTGAGCTTCCAGCTGTTCAGTATCGCCGCGACGACTGGCAATGCGCACTTGCAAACAGCGCTCATCCTCGTAAGTCGTACTGAGTACCTCTGCACGGGTGGGCAGTGGATCGCCGCTAACAGTTCTGGCAGTAAACTGCCACTCCTTGGCTTCAACTTCATTGTTGTCGATAGCGCAGCGCTTGAGAAATTCCCGTGCGCCCTCCTGCTCATTTTCCGCCAACATATCGATCAGCGGTTGGTATTCGATATCCTCACCAGTTTCATAGCCGAAACGCTCGGCAAAGGAATCGTTAGCATATACCAGTAGGCCGTCGGAGACATAGGCTATGGCATCTTTGGAGCTGTCGAGTAATTCTTTAGCCCGCTTGAGTGTGGCGTGATATCGACGGTCGTGTAGCCGCGCCTGGCGGCGGTTTTCGAGAGCCGACATCTCGCGCTGGATCACCAACAATAGGTGTTGATCTTCATCCACCGTCACCACGTCCCTCGCGCCCAGTTTCAGCCCTTCAACCACCGGCTGAGAGCCACTGCGCTCACTAAGCAGAATCACCGGAATATCTTTTTGCAGTTTACTGATAGTGCGTAGAGTTACTGCTGGAGGAATCTGAGTGCTACCTTCTGAGGCGATCACTAGGTCCCAGGTTTTATCTTGCAGCAAGCGGGTAAAAACCGCTTCATTAGCGACATGCTGGGCACGATTGGGCCTGCCTGCATTGTGCAACATGCTCACCAGGCGCTGTGCCTCTGAAGGCATATCGTGAATCAGAAGGAGTCGGATAGTGTCGTTGCTATTCATTATTTGCTCTATTTATTCAGGGCAGCGCACCGCAACCCCATGCGGTAGTTTAGGGGGCCCCTGTGGTGGCATACAAGAGCACATATGGGTGGCACGCGTGATTCAAGTCACACTATTCTTCCTGCCAAAAACACGCCCGAGAGTATTTTTTTTGCGAATAAGTAATCACTGAGCAGGCCGGCAGCTGCTTTTCTGGCCCGCGGGCTGTGCGGCGCAATTAATCGGCAGCCACTATATAGATAGGCCCTGCCGTGTATTTAGCACAGATCAATTTGACGCCATTTTTCTATCCTCTGCCCCTCAGGATTTTTATTAATCGACTTTAGAAGGTTTGACGCAAGCCTCTATTGGCGACTTGGAAGCGACACCCGGCACTTCTCGCACCAGCTTCGGCACCAAATAACCCGGTAGGCGCCGGCGCAATTGCTCAACGATTTCCACTGCCACGCTATCACTCACTTCGAAGTGGGCCGCACCGTTGACCCTGTCCAACTGATGCAGGTAATAGGGCAACACACCCGCATCAAACAGGGTTTCACTGAGGGCCTCCAGGGCTTCGCAGCTATCATTGACGCCGCGCAGCAACACCGCTTGATTTAGCAGAGTCACTCCCGCTTCGCGTAACCTGAGCAGGGCCCCACGCACCTCAGCATCAATTTCGTTAGCGTGATTACAGTGCAAAACCAGCACTGGCTTCAGGCGCGACTGGCTGAACCAGGACAGCATTTCATCAGTAATGCGGCTAGGCGCCACAATGGGTACACGACTGTGCACGCGCAATTTATTTAGATGGGGGATCTGTACCAGCTCACCGGCGAGCCAACCGAGTTGGCGATCATTCAATACCAGTGGATCACCACCGCTCAAAATCACCTCGCGCAACTCTGTGTGTGCGCGCACATAATCAAGCGCTGCAGACCACTGTTTGCGATTCAAATGATTATCGCCATAGGGAAATTCCCGGCGAAAGCAGTAACGACAATTTACCGCGCACTGTCCCGCTGTAATAAACAGCAGGCGACCGTGATATTTATGTACCACCCCCGGCAGTGGATTCGCCTCAGCTTCTTTTAGCGGGTCTGCACTATAACCCGCTACTACTTCCAACTCTGCAGCGCCAGGCAAAACCTGCAACAACAGCGGATCATTTGGGTCGGCAGGGCGTATACGGCGGAGAAACGGGCGCGGTACCCGTAAAGCAAACTTGTCATTGGCCCGTTGCGCCCAAGGCATCTGCGCCGGGTCAAGCTGCAGCAACCGGATCAACTCTTCGGGATCAGTGATCAGGTCTGAAAGTTCATCCTGCCAGCGGCGGGCTTCGGAGATGTCGATCATTTCGCTGTCGACGGCTGGGGATTTCACCATAGGAATACGCACGGAAGGGAGCAACACTAAAGAAGCCATTGTACCAGAAGCTGCCCCCAGCACAGACGCTCCAGGTATTCGGCCTACCAAGCCTGATAGCGGTACCCAAAAGGCGGAAAACTGTCGATCAAAGTTACCGAGCCAAAACCAATAAAACCACACAGTCACAATGGTTTTAAAGCCAATTAATATCGGGTTCAGTCAGGCCCACACCCTGACTTTCAGTAACAAGGAGTGTAAACCAAGCCTGTGCCAAATATTTTTTTTCTCACAATTATTCAACTTTGTCACATAAACAACGAAAAAAAATCGACAAAAAAATAAACGCCACACTGACCTTGAGATTAGAAAATCTCAATATCGCCCTTTCAACATAGGCGCACAGCCTGCGCTGCAAGCGAAGTAACGACTTCACTACCACCAAAGTAAAAAATCACTCCGAATCAATAAAAGTTGTTACTAACAAAAAAATAACTACCAGTATAAAAATATTACTACTCATACAAATTTCCTTAGGAAAATCTTCACAATTCCCCCATTCACAACAGGGTTAATACGGTGTTAATTTAACCAAAGACAAAGCGATAACAACCTTGTCTTTCTTGAATTCAGTGCACTCGAATTTCAATAAAAAAATAAACCGGACATCTTCCTCGTCCAATAAAAATGGAATTACATAAAGGAATAATTCGATGGAAATGCAGCTTGAATTACTTGAGGCAAATAAAGATTTACTGATTGAGCAAACTCGTGCTCACCCATTCCTCAAGCGCTGCCGCGATGGCTCTATAACCATGGAAGAGCTGAAAATTTTCCTGGTCCAACAGGGAATTTACAGCAGCTACTTCGTGCGTTACCTGTGTGCGATGATGGCCAACCTCCCCAGTAATCAAGAAGTACATGAGCTGGCTGAAAACCTGATGGAAGAACTGGGTTTGGAACCCGACAGCCCCAAGCCCCACGCTGAGATTTACCGCGAGACTCTCGAGCATTTTGGTCTGAGCTTGGAAAATGCAGAAATTCTGCCGGGCACCCAGCACCTGATCGACACTATGTTCCAACACTGCCGCGACCTGCGTGCCAGCTCGGGACTGGGCGCACTATGCCTGGGCGCAGAGGCACTGGTACCGGACCTTTATAGCGATATCGTAGCCGGCTTCCGCGCCCGCGGCGTGGCAGACGAACAGTTAACTTTCTTTCTGCTGCATATCGAATGCGACGACGGCCATGCTGAGACCATCCGCGATATTATGGTCGATATCGGCAGTAAAGATGCCTCCCAGCTTGATGTCATGCTCGATGCGGGACGCCGTCTGGTGCAGGCCCGCCAACAGTTCTTCGATTCTATCGAAACTGCCTACCGCACCTCGAAACAGAGTCAGCCCCAAGCGATCCCCGCCTAAGCCGTGTTTGCCCGGCCATTTATTGTGGCTGGGCACAATACAGGGATGTATTTACCACAGTGAAATCACTGTGCTTGCTGCAAAAAATTAAAAAGATTGAACGGCACTTTCCCAGAGTTCCACCGCGCACGGCAACCGGTGAACATTCTGTGCCGTAAATATTGGAGTTAAAAATGGCTGAAACACTATCAATGAATAAAAGCGAGCTGATTGAACGCGCCAGCGAATCCATGAAGCAGCATCTGGGCGTGCCCGATTGGACTCTGCGTGAGAAACTTGCGCTCACCTGCCGTATTCTTTTTGCCCACGGACACGACTCCGGTCTGGCCGGACAGATCACCGCCCGAGCAGAAACAACAGGAAATTATTACACCCAGCGCCTGGGCCTGGGTTTTGATGAAATTACCGCGTCCAATTTGCTGGAAGTGGACGAAGATCTCGAAGTCCTTTCCGGCGACGGCATGGCCAACCCTGCCAACCGCTTCCATACTTGGATTTACCGTGCACGCCCGGATGTTAAGTGCATAGTGCACAGCCATCCAATTCATATCTCTGCACTGTCCATGCTGGAGCGCCCACTGAAAATTTCCCACATGGACGCCTGCATGCTGTACGACGACATCGCCTTCCTCAAGGAGTGGCCAGGCGTGCCGGTGGGCAACAGCGAGGGCGAGTTGATTGCTGAAGCGATCGGTGACAAACGCGCTATTCTGCTCGCTCACCACGGCCTGATCATTGCCTGCCGCTCCGTCGAGGAAGCCTGCTCCATGGCCCTCCAGTGCGAGCGCGCCGCCCAGTTGCAAATGCTGGCGGAGTCCTCTGGCACCATTCAGGATATAAAACCGGAACTCGGCCGCGAAGCCCACGACTGGATCCTGCAGGAAAAACGCAGTCAGGCTACCTTCGCTTACTATGCCAGACGCCTGCTGCGGGATATCGACAAAAGCAACGATAATCCGCTTGGCTAATACACAGCCACCGCTACTTTTTTCAGTCCGCGGGCCCAAACCTGCGGGCTCGCAAGCAGCTCCAGCCAAGATCTGTACAAGCGGCCATAACAACTCTTCAAATCGCCGCACGGAGTCGTTCAAGCCGCCGCCCTCCTGTATAATCTCGCCCCAACATTTTAGGGCCGCAGGTAAAGTCTCTGCGCCGCGGCCTAACGAGTCGCCTGCAGCTACCATTTATGGCGGGAGCGCACGGGATTCCCAGGGCTGGAGCGGGCCGCGGCCGGGCTTTTGCGAGGGAAAAACTCGTTAAAAATCATAGAGATACATGACTTATAAGGGCTCTAATTGCTATGGCTAATTACTCTACCAACGAATTCAAGGGCGGCCTCAAGGTAATGCTCGACGGCGATCCCTGCTCGATTGTAGAAAACGAGTTCGTCAAACCTGGCAAGGGCCAGGCATTCAACCGCGTTAAACTGCGCAACCTGAAAACCGGCCGAGTTTGGGAGCGCACCTTCCGCTCCGGCGAAAGCTTGGAAGGCGCAGATGTTATGGACCGCGAGATGGAATACCTCTACAACGATGGAGAGTTCTTCCACTTTATGGAGCCCGAAACCTTCGAACAGCATCAGGCCAGCACTGACGCAGTGGGCGACGCATCCAAATGGCTGAAAGAGCAGGATATCTGCACTGTAACCCTCTACAACGGTTCTCCGCTGGCAGTCACTCCGCCCAACCACGTCATTCTGGAAATCACTGACACCGATCCCGGCCTGCGCGGCGATACCGCCCAGGGCGGCACCAAGCCGGCTACCCTGGCTACCGGCGCTGTGGTTAAAGTGCCGTTGTTCCTGGAAATCGGCGAGACCATCAAAGTAGATACCCGCACCGGTGAATACCTGGGCCGCGCCAAAGAAGATTAATTTCCCACCTCTCGCGGGCGGCCACCGGCCGTCCGCCACCTGAGCCAATCCCATGACCTCTAACCTCTGGCGTCCTAGCGCCACCATTGAAGCTCTGCGCCATCGCGCCGCGTTACTGGCTGAAATTCGTCAATTTTTTACTGTGCGCAAGGTGCTGGAAACCGAAGTGCCAGTGCTTTCACGCCGCGCTACCAGCGACCCGCATATCGATTCCATTCCCACCCAATGCGGTGGTGACAACGCCTACCTGGCCAGCAGTCCAGAGTTTGGGCTGAAGCGCTTGCTGGCCGCTGGTTTCGGCGACTGCTACTACCTGGGCAAGGCGTTTCGCCAAGGTGAAGCAGGCAGCCGCCACAACCCGGAATTCACCATGTTGGAATGGTATCGCTGCGGCTGGGATGATCGACGCCTGATGGACGAAGTGGCCGATCTACTGAGCGAAGTACTAGAAATCCAACAAGTGCAGTTACTCAGCTATCGGGAGTTATTCCAGCGCGAATTACAGCTGGACCCCCATAACGCCAGCGATAGTGACTTACACCGCTGTGTCGAGCAGGAGATGGACCTGGCCTTCAGCCCCGCTGATCGCAGCGAATGTCTGGACTTGCTGATGAGCCATCGCCTGGAGCCCACCATGGGTGAGGGTATTACGCTGCTGTACGACTTCCCCGCAGACCAAGCGGCGCTTGCCAAGGTGCTTCCCGACGAAAGTGGCACCCCAGTGGCAAGGCGCTTCGAAGCCTATGTGGGCGGATTGGAGCTAGCCAACGGTTATTGGGAATTGACCGATAGTGCGGAACAGCTGCGCCGTTTCCAAGCGGACCATGCCTATCGCCAAAAGCACGGCCTCAATCTCTATCCCTATGAGGAGCGATTAGTGGAGGCATTGCGGGCGGGGATGCCGGAGTGTGCCGGTGTGGCACTTGGTGTGGATCGTTTATTGATGTTGGCCGGTGGTTACAAAACCATCGAAGAGGTGATCGCCTTTCCTATTGAACGCGCTTGACCCTCGTTAGACTCTACAGAACAACAAACTGATCAGCCCCCTCAAGGTGTGTAAACATAGCGCGCCACCTCGCCCACAGCAAAAAAGCCGCAATCCAATGGCAACTGCTGGCGTTCCGCAGGTACCAGCGCCACTAGACTGCGGTGATGACTGCTCTGAGCCTGCTCCAGCAGATAGTGAAACAGAGCCCGACCAATCCCCTGCCCTCGGTAGTCTTGCAGAGTCACCAGATCGTAGAGTCCCAGAGCATCGGCGGAGGCAAACAGGCAGCCCGCCGCCACCGGAGTATCCTGCAACCGTGCCAAAAAGAACCTGAGCCGCGCTCGGCGCTGTTCGGGAATCTCCGCCAGTGCCGTGTAAAATTTTTTTAGCTCCGCGGCTTCCAGGGCACTGCCGCACCCCGCCGCCTGTACTTCTGCATATTCGGGCAGAGCCTCTTTTTTTACCGGGGACAACACCAACCCATCCACTTTCTGTGCGGCCCCCTGCACTGCCAGGCGTTCAATCTCTGCGGCCATCGCCACCTGCGATTGCTTGCGCTGTAATCCCAGCTGCGCCAGAGCCTCGTCATCGAGCGGCTTGGAGGCGCTGTGCCACAAGGTAAATGCGCTGTGGCGCTCGGCAAAATAGTCCAGCGCGAAGCGCTGCAGTATGCGTGGCTGCATCACTGTATTGGAAACCGCCTGGTTAAGACGGCCCGATAAAAGACCAGTATCACTGCGCACAATACCGGTGATCTCTTTGGTGTGATTGGGATTGAGCAGAGCCGCACAATAACTGGCGTGAGCCTCTAGATTGCGGCAGACAAGGTTTTTGGCGCTGAGACTGTATTTCATGGGTACAAGGATAGTTCCGTTTATCCAACTCCCTAAAGAACGAAAAACCCCACACAAGGTGGGGTCGCGATCACTACTTTTCCACTTGCGAAAGCGCGCACTGATCCATAGACATTGCCGGCTGGGCACAAGTCGCCGGCCCCACCACTTTGGCCGGCACACCGGCCACCAGGGTTTTTGCCGGTACCGGCTTTAAGACCACACTGCCAGAGGCCACCTGGGCGCATTCGCCCACTTCGATATTGCCCAGTACCTTGCTGCCGGCGCCAATCAGAACCCCACAGCGAATCTTGGGATGGCGGTCGCCACTCTCCTTGCCGGTCCCCCCCAGGGTTACTGACTGCATGATAGAAACATTGTCCTCCACTATCGCAGTCTCACCAATCACAATACCGGTAGCGTGGTCCAACAGGATACCCTCCCCCACTTTTGCCGCAGGGTGAATATCCACACTGAACACCACCGAGACCCGGTGTTGTAAAAACATGGCCAGCGAACGCCGCTGCTGCCTCCACAACCAGTGCGCCACCCGGTGCACCTGCAGGGCGTGAAACCCTTTGAAGTAGAGGAAGGGCTCGTGCATGGAATTGCATGCGGAGTCCCGTAGGTAAGTGGCATTCAGATCCGCGCGCGCCGCACGACCTATTTCCGGGTCGGCCGCCAGGGCTTCATCGATCACCTCGCGGATCAGCAGTGCCGGCGCCACGGCATTGTCCAACTTGTTAGCCAGGTGAAAGCTGAGGGCCGCCTCCAAGGAGCTGTGATTGAGAATAGTGGCGTGCAGAAAACTGGCCAGGATCGGTTCGCGTTCGACCTGCTGTGCCACTTCGATGCGAATTCGCTCCCATAGTAAATCCGAGTTTGTCTCGGTGCATGAGGCATTCACAGTGGACTCTTCCATATCAAACCGCTCCCAGTGTCAGAGGTGGCTCCAGTAGTGCCGATTGCTGCTCGCGCAGTGCCAGTATATGTTCCGCCCAATAACGAGGCGTGTTAAACCAGGGAAATGCCTGGGGAAAAGCCGGATCCTGCCAGCGGCGCGCCAGCCAGGCAGCGTGGTGCATCTGGCGCAAACAGCGCAATGGTTCCACCAGCTGCAACTGCTGGGGATCAAAACTATAGAAGGTTTCATAACCTTCGAGTACCGCATCAAGGTAGGCGGTTTGCTCGGCGCGATTGCCAGAGATCAGCATCCAGATATCCTGGATGGCCGGGCCCATCAGGCAGTCATCCAGATCCACAAACCAGGGCGTCTCATCGCGCCACAGGAAGTTACCACTGTGACAGTCACCGTGCAGACGCAGTAAGTCCCAGTCACGCTCAAACAACGGGGCGACCTGTTCAATAATATGCCCGGTTACCGAGGCGTAGGCCTCACGGTTTTCCCGCGGTAAAAAATCACCATCCAGGATAAATTCTCGGCTATCAATGGCAAAGTGCTTTAGAGTCAGAGTCGGGCGATGAATAAAGGGCTTAGCGCCACCCACTGCGTGGATACGCCCGAGCATAGTGCCCACCTGCTCCAGATGATCGAAATTATCCAGCTCCAGCTGGCGCCCCCCGCGGCGGGGAAACAAGGCAAAGCGAAAGCCTGCCGACTCCAGCAGGGTATGCCCATCAAACTGCATCGGCGCCACCACCGGAATCTCCGCTTCGGCCAATTCCAGGGTGAAACGATGCTCTTCCTGAATCTGCTCATCACTCCAGCGGCCGGGGCGGTAAAATTTGGCGATCAATGGCTCCGCGCCCTCAATGCCCACTTGGTAGACCCGGTTTTCATAACTGTTTAAGGGAAAAATGCGCGCATCGGAAATCAGCCCGGTGCTCTCGACACAGTCAATCACCACGTCCGGCGTAAGGGCTTCATAGGGATGGTGGCTCTGGGTCATAGCGGGTACCAACTGAATATCGGTTGGCTATGCTAACGCGCTCGCGGGGGCGGGGACAAACACAGAATAGCCCCGCAGCTTTAGCGACACCCAAAGAGGCTGCAGAAGGGGAAGTGGCGTGCAATAGCACTAACCAGAACCACTCTCTGAATTGCAGTTACTAACCGCCACTTGACCGCTGTTGCTGCAATAGCTGAACCATTTGGTCACGACCAAAGACCTCGGCAAAATCCTCTGCCGAATGGCCGGCCCTATTGACCTGTTGCGAATCACAGTCCTGCTTTAACAAGGTTCTTGCCAAGGCAAACTCACCACGAAAAATTGCCGCCATCAACGCGGTATTGCCGCGACGATCCTGTGCACAGGCGTCCGCACCCCTTTGCAACAAATAATCCACAGCTTCCCTGCGGCCGTTATAGGTGGCAATCATCAGTGCCGTATAGCCTTTTGAATTGCGGGTATTTAGGGGAAATCCGGCTTGCGAGAATTCACGCAGCACCTCGGTATCACCAATCCTGGCAGCGGCAAAAAAATACTGGGAGAGTTCGGTAAAGTCAGAGTCATTTTTTTCCGGCTCCACTGCCTGAGCCATTAGAGTTAGCCCCTGGGCGAGAAAGACGATTGCAAATAGAGTTGATCTCATGAGTTCACCTAAACATTTTGGTGGGCGGCAACTGCCGCCTACCAATGGGTCAATATTACTGGGCCAGTTTTTTCACTCGGCTCAGGTTGCCACCAACCGCTTTGGTCAGGCGCTGGCCATAGTCTTTATCGGCGTGGTAGAAATAGCCCAGCATAATGTGTTTGGTGTTGTCATCGCGCACCTTACCCAGATCACCAGCTAGGTTTTCGATCAGGTTCTGACGCTCTTTCAAACTCAAGCTGCGATAGAAAACACCGGCCTGGGCAAATGGCAGTTTCTTCTCAATCGCCTTTTGCTGGGTACTGCCAGTGAGCAGCTTATTGCTGTACAGGCCTTTGGGATCTTCGCTGCGGGCATCAATACGGCTCGGCTGATAGTTCACATCGGAAGTCTGCTGCCCGTAATTTGCGGCTCCATCTTGGTTCCAGTTATTCACTACTGCGCGGGGACGATTGATCGGCAGCTGCTGATGATTCGCTCCCAAGCGATACATTTGAGTATCGGAGTAGGAGAAAACACGGCCCTGCAGCAGACGGTCTTCAGACGGTTCAATGCCGGGCACAATATTGGCTGGCGCAAATGCGGCTTGCTCAGTTTCCTGGAAAAAATTAGTGGGCACACGGTTGAGCGTCATGGTGCCGACTTTGGTTTCCTCCACATCCAGCCACATTTTAGTCGCGTCGAGTGGGTTGTAATTAAAGCCATCAAGCTGAGAAGGTTTCAGTACCTTGATATACAAATCCCACTGGGGGTAGTCTCCTTTCTCAATGGCCGCGTACATATCTCGCGTCGCATGACTGAAATCTTTCGACTGGATTTCCGCCGCTTCCTCCGCACTTAGGTTTTTAATACCCTGGCGGGTTTTCCAGTGGAATTTCACATAATGTACTTCGCCCTTATCATTGATAAGTTTATAGGCGTGCACACCCCAACCATCCATTTGACGCAAGTTTGCCGGGGTGCCGTAGTCAGAATAAACCCAGCTGAGCATATGGGTGGCTTCTGGTACATGGCTAAAGAAATCGAAAAAGCGATTTGGATCCTGCTGATTAGTTACCGGAGAGGGTTTCAGGGAATGCACCATATCCGGAAATTTAATCGCATCGCGAATAAAAAATACCGGCAGATTATTGCCTACGAGATCCCAGTTGCCCTCATCGGTATAAAACTTGGTGGCGAAGCCACGGGGATCGCGCAGAGTCTCCGGCGAGCCTTTGGAATGAATTACGGTTGAGAAGCGCACGAAGACTGGTGTCTTACTACCGGGCTCAAATACCACCGCTCGGGTCAGGTCACCAATATCCTTTGTAGCGACAAATTCACCGTGTACTCCTGTGCCGCGCGCATGTACAACCCGCTCTGGAATACGCTCGCGGGCAAAGCGTTGTAATTTCTGGATCAGGTTCACATCCTGCAGTAAATTTCCACCATTTTCTCCCGCAGTTTGTGAGTTCTGATTGTCACCTATCGGTGCGCCATTATCGCGAGTTAATGTCTCAGCATTGGCACCGCCTATCAGGCCGATAGTTAATGCAAATAAAGGAAGATATTTCATCGGCAAGTCCGTCCCTAAAATTGTTTCTATTACAGGGACAGAGCTTATAAGCGAGTATATTTAGTGGGAAATTAGACCTTATTATCGTTCTTATAGTTGGGATTAATAAGCTGCACTGACTATAAAATTCCCCCTCAAGTTTTATCACTTTTTTTAAAGTGACGCTTTGGCATCAGATACCAAAGCACAATTGCCACCAAAAAAAGCGCAGGAATATCTCCCAACAAATTCGCTCGCTCAGTGCGATCGTACAATGCTTGAAACAGCATAATGGTGGCATGCACCAAGCTGGACCAAACGGTAAACCAAATTAAGCTGGCATTGGCTGCGGGATCTTTTGCCGCGCGAATAAGAAAAACACCCAAAGTTGCATAGATCCCCATAATCATCTGCTCATATTCCGGCTGTCGTGGGGTCCACCCCCACCCAGATGGCCAAACCCACATCATCATCGGATAAATAGCAAATATAAAGATCAGGCCTACGACTACCAGTGCAATAGGTAGGTACTTGGCGCGGACAGCATCATCCATAACAAAGTCTCTATTTTATTAGCTAAGCAACTACCTGAATTATTCCTGCAAATCGCCGGGCAAATGACAAACCACCTCGAGATTGTTGCCATCCGGGTCTAATACATAGGCTGCGTAGTAATCCGGGTGATACTCTTCATAGATATCCGGCACACCATTATCGGTACCACCCGCTGCCAATGCAGCTCGATAGAAATCACGCACTACCTCACGTTCCTCGGCCCGAAAGGCAATATGTAGCTGAGAGCTGCTGACTTCCTCGCTGCGAATCCAAAATTCCGGCTTATCCGCCCAGCCAAAACCAGCTGAATTATCAAACTCCATCACCAGTTCATACCCCAAACACGCCAGGGCTTGGCGATAAAACTCACGGGAACGGGTAAAATCTTCAACCGGTATTCTGATGTGATCCAACATGGATTTACTTTCCCTTTCATAGGCTGGCTTCACCGCCAATCTGCAAGATAGTCCAGGGAAGGGAGTTAGACCTTGCTTGGAATGGAATCGTGACGGGCTTTACTGCGTGAAAAGAACCATTACAGCGTCGAGGCTGATGACAACCCAGCAAATTCTGTCGCCAAGTTGCCATGCCAAAATTTGAGGGGTCGGGTTAAGGAGTGATATACCAGTGATACAACCCATATGCTGCCACACCAAATCCAAAGATAAGCTGGCCGACCAAAAGTACCCGATAGGCAAAGGTGTAACGCGCAATTTCCCCACGGCGGATAGCGTCATTGGAAAAAATTCTAGCCTCTTCGGGATACTGCTGCTCGAGATTTTGCAGGGCGGGTACCGCTAACCTAAGTAGCTCGCGGCTGCGTACATCCATCAACCAAAATACCGTTACCAGGATCATCACAAAACCACCGAGCAGGGCCAATATAAGCGGGTGAAAATTTTTCTCCACCGCAGTAAAAATCCCACCCTCCACAAACATGGTCAGTACAACAAAAAAATTAAAAACCTTGAGGCGCTGGTCAGCTGCAAAGCGATAGTGCTCACAAAGGTACTTTACCTGCTCCAAACTCTTTCTCCTTGAGTCAATTTACTGGCCTTGAACCACCGCGCGATGGCACCGATAAGAGCAAAAAAGCCGGGCGATGCCCGGCTTTTCTACAGTCCCCAACAGCCACGCCGTCAGGGAATAGTACTTGCGCTAAATTCAGGTCAGCGATTTTCGCGATGTGCCAGTAGATCGTCAACTACTGCAGGGTCCGCCAGGGTGGAGGTATCTCCAAGGTTATCCAACTCATTACAGGCTATCTTGCGCAGAATACGCCGCATAATTTTTCCCGAGCGGGTTTTAGGCAGGCCCGGCGCCCATTGAATGACATCCGGCTTGGCAATAGGCCCTATCTCTTTGGAGCAGAGTTCAATTAACGCCTGCCGCAAGGCTTCACTGGGTTCCCGCCCTGATTTCAGGGTAACAAACGCATAAATACCCTGACCCTTAATATCATGCGGATAACCCACCACTGCGGCCTCTGCGGTGTCCGGGTGCAACACCAGGGCACTCTCGATCTCAGCGGTGCCTAGGCGGTGGCCAGAAACATTCAACACATCGTCGATACGCCCGGTGATCCAGTAGTAACCATCCGCATCCCTGCGCGCACCATCGCCAGTAAAGTAATAACCGGGATAAGTAGAAAAGTAGGTATCAATCATACGTTGGCGATCGCCATATACTCCGCGAATCATCGAGGGCCAGCTTTTTTTAATCGCCAGAGCACCTTCTCCCGCACCTTCGATTTCTTTGCCGTCCCCATCCAACAACACCGGCTGCACACCAAAGAAAGGCTTTGTGGCGGAACCCGGTTTAAGCGCCATAGCACCGGGTAGCGGTGTGATCATATGAGCGCCGGTTTCCGTCTGCCACCAGGTATCCACAATAGGGCAGCGCTCATCACCGACTACCTTGTAATACCACTCCCAGGCCTCTGGATTAATTGGCTCACCCACGGTCCCCAATAGTCGCAGGGAGCTGCGTTCTGTACTGGTGACAAACGCATCCCCCGCTCCCATTAATGCACGGATCGCCGTGGGCGCAGTGTAAAAGCTGTTGACCTGATGTTTATCCACAACCTGCCAAAAACGTGAGGCATCCGGATAGGTGGGCACGCCTTCAAACATTAACGTGGTGGCTCCTGCAGCCAGGGGACCGTAAACGATATAGCTGTGTCCGGTAATCCAACCGACATCCGCGGTGCACCAGAAAACCTCACCCTCCCGGTAATCAAATACATATTTGAAAGTCATAGTGGCCATCAGCAAATAACCAGCGGTGGTATGTAGCACCCCTTTTGGTTTGCCGGTGGAACCGGAGGTATAGAGGATGAACAGCGGATCTTCAGCGCTGACGACTTCTGGTGCACAGTCGCCATCCATTTCTGCGATGGCATCCGCATACCAGATATCCCGTTTACTATCCCAGTCCACTGGGGCGCCGATATGCTTTACCACAATGGCCGTATGAACGCTGGGGCACTCAGACAGGGCCTGATCTACATTAGCCTTGAGGGGAATATGCTTACCCCCTCGAATCGCTTCATCGGCGGTAATCACCAAGCGACAATCAGAGTCGAGTATGCGATCCCTTAGCGAAACCGGCGAGAAACCGCCAAACACAACCGAGTGCACCGCACCAATACGGGCACAGGCGAGCATGGCATAGGCCGCCTCGGGAATCATGGGCATATAAATGCAAACCCGATCCCCTTTCTTCACTCCACGAGACTTCAACAGGTTCGCCAAGCGGCACACATTGTCATACAGAGTGCGATAGGTAATCGCCACACTATCCGCAGGGTCGTCTCCCTCCCACAAAATGACGGTTTGCTCACTGCGGCTAGCTAAGTGTCTGTCGATGCAATTCACCGTGACATTGAGTTGACCATCGGCAAACCAAGCCGTATGCCCTCGGTGCATATCCTCCTCCAGCACCTGGGTAAAAGATTTTTCCCACTGCAGAAAATCCTTGGCCTGCTGAGCCCAGAATGCCTCTGGATCTTGCACCGATTGTCGATACATTTTTTCGTAGTCTTCAGCGCCAATCAGAGCATTGGCAGCAAACTTGGCAGGTATGGGGCGGGTATGCACATCTGACATCATCTTCTCCCTTATTATTAGCGTGGCACCTTGGCCTAGAGAATTCTGAATTTATGGGGTCTTATTCGACTCACTTTATAGCATTGCCTGGGTGAAACAATCCCCCCACCGCTGGCAGAGCTGAAAAGTAGGAAACATTCACACGGTACAAGATAATTCGTCCATTCCTCACCCACTGGGGACGGCTAAAACAACAAGGGGCCAGAAGGTTGACTAACAACAGAAAATTATCGATTAAGCCCTGGGCAATTTACCGGATATTAAATCCAGATATTATTATCCGCGGTCAGTTCACCTCCGGCATCACCAGTATTCACAACACCTCTGGGCTCAACCAGTAAAATCTCGCACTCCTGTTCAGCCCTTGGCTTGTGCTCCACGCCTTTGGGCACCACAGCCATCTCCCCAGGACCCAAACAGATAGTATTATCGCGAAACTCAATTTCCATTTGTCCTGAGACAACGATAAAAACCTCATCCGTATCGGGATGATCATGCCAGGTAAACTCTCCTTGTATCTTTACCAGCTTGAACTGGTAATCATTCATCTCCGCGATGACCTTAGGAGACCAATGGTCCGAGAACTTTGCTAGCTTTTCTCTAAAATTAATGACTTTATAGCGCATTTCTAATCCTTTCCTCCTAAGCAAGAAAGCACTTATTAATTAAAACTATATCAAACGTGAGATCTCAACTAAGTCTCTGAGGCTTCCAACAGTATGCTGACTAAAAACCAACATCCCCGATTCACTTAGACGGGCAGCCACTATTCCAATTCCTTTTTTCTTCACTCCTGAAAAACTGCCATCGTAAATAAAGTTCGAACCACAGGATGGGCTGTTTTCTGTAAGCACCGCAAACTTGATATCCTGATCTCGACACAAGCTCAGGGCTACGTCCGCGCCCCATATAAATTAATCTGTCAGATCCTTATGATCAATTCCTATAACTCTGGCCGTGCCCGCTAAAACCTCAGCACCACTACCGCCGAAAATCTCTGCCGGATCTCTGGGTATAGGCAATCCGGCTGCAACTTCCGGACACAGAGGAACGATATCCTGGGTTTCTATAAACCAATCAAAATCGTTGTTATGGACCTCAACATCACTACCGTTATAACGCACGGCACACCCCAGGAGACAAGCACTCACTAGTATTTTGTTCATATACACCTGCGGTCAAAATGTACACAATAGAAAATAATGCTTAAAGATCACTTAGATTACATGAGCATAAAGGTTGCCCAGCAAGTAAATTAAGATAGAAAGCCGGAAAAGTAAGACAAATAAATCCAGGTTAAGCGAAGGCCCCCTAAACAAATCCATTAGAGAAATAAATCATGCTGCGCTCTATACTGATTTTGATTATCAGCCTGTTAACAATCCCTGTAGCTAATGCCAAACAATTGGCGATTACGCTTGACGATGCCCCCCGCAAAGCCGATGGCTACTTTGACGGACCAACTCGAGCAAAAACACTAATTGAGAACCTGGAAAAGCACAAAATTGGACAAGTAACCTTCTTTGCCACCACGCAATCACTGAATCAGGAAGGCCTAGAGAGAATAGGCACATACAACAAGGCCGGGCATATTATTGGCAATCACACCCATAGCCATCCCAACTTTCTTGAGACAGAGCTATCCGTCTATCAGTCGGATTTTTTACAAGCCCATCATCTACTACAACAATTTGACAATTTTAAACCCTATTTCCGCTTTCCCTATCTGCGCGAGGGAGAAACTATCGAAAAACGGGATGGCATGCGAAATCTATTACAGAAAAATAATTACCAAAATGCCTATATCACCTTAAATAATTACGACTGGTATATCGAAGAGCTTTTCCAAGCGGCGGTGAAAGTCGGGAAACCGGTTGATATGGAGAGACTCTCAAAGTTTTATGTCGACGTTCTTATGGCGAGTATTAATTACTACGACGATATGGCGAGCAAATATCTCGGGCGCTCACCCAAGCACGTCCTACTGTTACATGAAATGGACATTACGGCGTTGTTTATTGGCGATTTAGCTCGTCGCCTGCAGCGGGAAGGCTGGGAAATAATTTCTTTGCAGGAGGCCTATCAAGATCCCATCGCCAAATACCAACTCGACCAACCGATTAAATACAATCCTGGCAGAATCGGCGAAATCGCCCTTGCTAAAGGGCAAAAGAAAAATCTCTGGCATTACACCCTGGATGAGTCCTACCTGGAAAAGAGGTTCAATCAGGAAGTGTTATTGATGTCTGATCACTAAATGTCAGGGATACTACAGGGCACAAAGCCCTGTAACGGAGAGAATCAGGCTTCAGCGAGCTGAACCGGAATGGTATTAGTGCTGCGCTCTACCTTGTTGCTTTCATCCAGGTAGACCAGCTTGGGCTTGTGGCTATCGGCCTCTGCCTCTGTCATCTGGGCATAGGAAGCGATAATAATACGATCGCCAACTTGTACACGGCGGGCAGCGGCACCATTCATGGAGATAATACCGGAGCCGCGCTCGGCCAGAATCACATAGGTGTGAAAGCGCTCACCGTTGCTCACGTTGTAAATATCGATTTTTTCGAATTCGCGCAGACCGGCCAGCTCTACCAGATCTTCATCAATTGCGCAGGAGCCGTCATACCAGAGTTCGGCCTGGGTCACCGCGGCCATATGCAGTTTGCACTTCAACATTTCAATTTGCATGGTTGGATGCCCCTCAGAGTTCCAGGGATACGTTGTCGATCAGGCGCGCGGCACTGGTGTACATCGCCCCCAGAATCGTAATTTGTTTATCGTCATCAGCCGCCGGCTGTAAGTCCTTGCTGTAGCAGATGGAGAAATAGTCGACGCGGAAGCCAGTGTCTTCGATACGCTGGCGCGCCTCTTTTTCCAGGTCGGCAAAATCCCGGCGCCCACCCACGATTTCATCTTTAACCCAATTCAGTGACTGGTTGAGCACCGCCACCTTGGGACGCTCATCGGCAGTGATATAGCCATTGCGCGAGCTCAGAGCCAGACCGTCGCTCTCGCGGTGTACCGGCGCAGCAATGATTTCCACCGGAATACACAGGTCCTCGACCATACGGCGAATCACCGCCAATTGCTGGAAGTCCTTGATGCCAAATACGGCCTTGTCCGGCTGCACAATATTAAACAGCTTGGAGACTACCGTCGTCACCCCTTCGAAGTGACCGGGGCGACTCGCGCCACAAAGCACATCGGTCATGGCCGGGCAAACTACGCGGGTCTGCTGGTCCATACCGTTGGGATAAATCTCGTTCTCATCCGGGTGGAACAGGAAATCGCACTCGGCTTCGCGCAACCGGGCCATATCCCGCTCCATAGTGCGCGGATATTTGTCCCAATCCTCATTCAGGCCAAACTGCAGGCGGTTGACGAAGATCGATACCACTACTAGGTCGCAGTGCTGCTGGGCCAACTTGACCAGCTCGATATGGGCGTCGTGCAGATTGCCCATGGTGGGCACGAAGCCCACGGTCTTGCCGTCTGCTCGGGCTTTGGCCAGCGCCTCGCGCAGGCTGGCTACGTGGTGGAAGACTTGCATCTCTCTACCGCTCACTATGTATCAGCGCGGCATCATACTCGCTGAGACGAGGCGTCTCAACTTAGCAAAAGTGCCGCTATCCCCAGGTTTTTTCCACGACATCTCTGATAGCTCACAGACCACGTCTAGGTCATATCAGCCGGATTCCAAGTCACTTACAAATTATCCCACCACACCTCTCCCCCACCTCAGGTTATCGCACAGAGTTCAGGAAGTGTTCATACCCGCCAGGGCAAACTGCCCGCCAAGATCCACAAACGACTTTAAACGACATCAAAGAGCCATCCGTGCTCGGGAGCGCTGCCATGAGACACCTCACTACTGCCATCGCCGCCGCGGGCCTATTGCTCCTGGCAACCCCTGCCATATCCGAAGTACATAGGGGACACCAGCGGGCAATGGACCACGATCACCACGGACAGGGAAGAGCCCATCGCGAGCAGCGTCACATGGAACGCGACAGACATCATAATCGCAAGCACGAGAGAGAACATCGTAGAGAAGAGCGCAGACAGCGCAAGGAAGCACGCAGAGAGCGTAGAGAGGAGCGCAGACATCGCCGAGAAGTCCGCCACGCTTACAAAGATGGTTACTCCGATGGCTATAGCCGCGGCCACCGCACAGGCCACCGGCACGAGCACCGCGCGGTGCACAGACCCCATTATCGCCGTGGACACCATGGGCATCGTCCTCGCTGGCGCCCGGCACATTACGGCTACGGCTACAGCTGGCGCCACCTACCGCAAAATTTTGTCAGTGTCAGCATCGGCGCCACCGGCTTCTACTATAGCGAAGGTATTTTCTACCGCCCGGCTTCTCACGGCTATGTGGTAACCCGTCCGCCCCACGGCGCCATCGTGCATAGCTTACCGGCCTCGGCCCTGACAGTGGTTGTCGGTGGCTACAACTACTACGTAGCCTACGACACCTATTACCGCTGGGATGACCGGCGACGCGGCTACCGCGTTGTGCCCAATCCCGGACTGTTTTAACCACCCTATTCCATCCTCCCAAGCTTCAGCGGTCTTCGGACCGCTTTTTTATTTCGCGGCTAAATTTCCACAAGAATTCCTCATCGTAAAGCGCGCTGAAGCCAGAAAAAAACCGAATAAATATTTAGTTTTTTACAGGGAAAAAAATCAACGTTTTTTTATCTATAGTTATTGCTTTCCAGCACTGCTGGGCCCAAGATTCGCGCCCGCCACAGATCAACGGAAAGGCGCCATGAAACAGCAACAAGTAAAAAACTGGACCTGCGACGATTCTGCCGAACTTTACGGCATCCGCAACTGGGGCGCCGGCTATTTCGATTTAAATCAAGACGGTGAAGTTTCGGTCCTGGTCGAGGGTCCCAAAGGGGAATCCCAAAGTGTCTCTCTGATGGAGATCGCCCGCGGCGCCACCGAGCGCGGCCTGGGCATGCCCTTACTACTGCGCATTGAAAATCTGCTCGATGCACAGATCGCCCGCATTAATGAATCCTTTGCCCGCGCCATCGAAGATTGCGGCTACGGTAATGTTTTTCGCGGGGTCTTCCCGATCAAAGTCAACCAGCAATGCCAGGTGATCGAGGAGATCGCCAGCGCCGGCCGCCGTTTTAACCACGGCCTGGAGGCTGGCAGCAAGGCGGAGCTGATCGCTGCACTGTCCATTCTGGACAACACCGAATCTCTGATCATCTGTAACGGCTACAAGGACGAGGAATTTATCAACCTCGGCCTGCAGGCGCAGCGCCTGGGTGTACAGATTTTCTTCGTGGTAGAAACGCCCTCGGAAGTGGAAACCATCATCCGCTGCGCAGAGCGCGAGCAGGTGCGCCCCAATATCGGCGCGCGGGTGAAACTCGCCTCCAAGGTGGGCGGCTACTGGAACGCCACCAGTGGCGACCGCAGCATTTTCGGCCTGGGCAGTAACGACCTGATTGCCATGGTCGACCAGCTGCGCAGCCACAATATGCTCGACTGCCTCAAGCTGCTGCACTACCACCTGGGCTCGCAGGTACCGAATATTCGCGATATTCGCACTGGAGTGTTGGAAGCTTGCCGCTACTACGCCGATCTGGTGGAAGAAGGCGCTCCCATGGGCTATCTGGACTTGGGCGGTGGCTTGGCGGTGGACTACGACGGCACCAAGACCAACTACACCCACTCCAAGAACTATTCCCTCGACGAGTATTGCGTGGATGTCGTGGAGGCCATTATGGGGACTCTCGACAGTGAAGGGGTTGCCCACCCGGTGATTATCACCGAGTCCGGCCGCGCTACCGTGGCCTACTCCTCAGTGCTTTTGTTCGATGTGCTCGACACCACCCGCTTCGAACCGGTGGAACTGGAGCACACCAAGATCAGCGACGGCGATCACCAGATGTTGCTCAATCTGCAGGATGCGGTGAGTAGCATCACCCCCAAAAACCTTCAGGAGAGCTACAACGACGCCCTTTATTATCGCGACGAAGTGCGTTCTTTGTACCTGCACGGCCAGGTGAGCCTGCGCGAGCGCGCCAATGCGGAGAACCTGTTCCTGCAGGGTGCCCAGGAAATTCGCGCACTCCTCGACGAAGCCGAAGTAATACCCGCTGACCTGCAGGCCCTGCCAGAGGTGCTGTCGGATATCTACTACGCCAATGTGAGCGTCTTCCAGTCGATCCCGGATATGTGGGCCATCGACCAGGTATTCCCGCTACTGCCGATCCATCGCCTGGACGAGGCGCCGACCCGCTCGGGTATCATCGCCGACATCACTTGCGACTGCGACGGGAAGATCGACCGCTTTATCGGTCGCGAGAAGGAGCAGAAAACCCTGCCCCTGCACGAACTGAAAGACGGCGAGGACTATATCCTCGGAACCTTCCTGGTGGGGGCCTACCAGGAAACTCTGGGCGATTTGCACAACCTGTTTGGCGATACCAACGTGGTGAGTGTACGTATCCAGGAGGACGGCAGTATCGACTTCAGCCATGAGATTCACGGCGACAGTATTTCCGACGTGCTGAGTTACGTAGAATATCAACCCAAAGAACTTTTCGAGCGTTTCCGCCGCCTGGCGGAGCGCGCTGTGAAACAGGGGTTGATCACCGCTGCCCAGCGCAAGCAGATTCTGCATACCTATACCGCCAGCATGAGCGGTTACACCTACTTCGAAAAGTAAGTTTAAAAAATAAGGCGGCAAGCCTTTAAGAAGATAGCGGCGGCCAACGCCGCAGACTAAGGAGATCTTTATGGCCAACGTACTGATCATCGGCGCCGGCGGCGTCGGCCAGGTAGTTGCGCACAAGTGCGCACAAGTTCCTGAAGTATTTGAAAACATCACTCTCGCCAGCCGCACCAAGAGCAAGTGCGACAAGATCGCGAAGATGTTGCCGCGGAAAATTGATACCGCCGAAGTCGATGCGGATAACGTACCCGAACTGGTCAAGCTGATCGAAAAAGTGAAGCCGGACATGATCATCAATGTGGCCCTGCCCTACCAGGACCTGCACATCATGGATGCCTGCCTGGAAACCGGCGTGCACTACCTGGACACCGCCAACTACGAGCCGCCGGAAGAGGCCAAGTTCGAGTACAAGTGGCAGTGGGCCTACCAGGAGAAGTTCGAGAAAGCCGGCCTGATGGCCCTGCTCGGCAGCGGTTTTGACCCCGGTGTGACCAGCGTATTTACCGCCTACGCCAAGAAGCACCACTTCGATCGTATCCACACCCTGGATATTCTCGACTGCAACGCCGGCGACCACGGCCTGCCTTTCGCCACCAACTTCAACCCGGAAATCAATATCCGCGAGATTACCGCCAACGGCCGCTATTGGGAAAATGGCCAGTGGGTAACCACCAAGCCGATGGAAGAGAAGCGTGTCTTCAACTTCCCCGAAGGCATCGGCGACAAAGACATCTACCTGCTGTACCACGAAGAGCTGGAGTCCCTGTCCAAGCACTTCCCTGAAATCGAGCGCGCGCGCTTCTGGATGACTTTTGGTGAAAGCTACCTGAAGCATCTCGAAGTACTGCAAAACGTCGGTATGACCGGCATCGAACCGGTGCAGTTCCAAGGCCAGGAAATTGTGCCCATTCAGTTCCTCAAGGCGATGCTGCCAGACCCCGCCAGCCTGGGCCCGCTGACCAAAGGCAAGACCTGCATCGGCAACATTATCCGCGGCAGCAAAGACGGCGAAGAGAAGATCTACTACGTCTACAACACCTGCGATCACCAGGATTGCTACAAAGAGGTACAGTCCCAGGCCATCTCCTACACCACTGGAGTACCGGCAATGATCGGCGCCAAGATGATGCTGGAAGGCAAGTGGATGAAGCCCGGCGTGTGGAACATGGAGCAGATGGACCCGGACCCCTTTATGGACGACCTGAACAAGTACGGCCTGCCCTGGCAGGAAACCTGGCTGGATAAGCCCTTCCAGTAATTCCGCACTTTTCCATACCCCTCGGGATGGGCCCTGGCGCCCATCCCGCGCAGCAGGATAAAGAAGCTCCCTATGGATCTCACTCCCCGCCTAGACTACTTCGGACACTTTGACCCCTACCGCGTACCCTCTCCTTGTTTCGTGGTCGATGAAATCGCCTTGCGCGACAACCTGGCACTACTGGCCGATGTGCAGAAACGCAGTGGCGCCAAAGTATTGGCCGCATTGAAAGCGTTCTCCATGTTCAGCACCGGTCCAATTGTTGCTGAATATCTGTCGGGCACCTGTGCCAGTGGCCTGTTTGAGGCGAAACTCGGCTTTGAAGAGTACGGCGGGCGCGACCAGGGCAAGGAAGTCCATGTATTCAGCGCCGGCTATAAGGAAGATGAACTGCGCGAAATTCTGCAGTTCGCCCACCACGTGATCTTCAACTCCTTTTCCCAATGGAAGCGTTACCGGGAACTGTGCCTGGATATGCAAAGGCAGCGCCCGGAGCTGCGCTTTGGTCTGCGTATCAACCCCGAACATTCCGAAGGCCACACCGATCTCTACGACCCCTGCGCACCCTGCTCACGGCTCGGTATCGTGCGTTCACTGTTTGAGGGTGAGTCGCTGGAGGGCATTAGTGGCCTGCACTTCCACACCTTGTGCGAGCAGGACTTTAAACCGCTGGAGCGCACCATCGCTGCCGTGGAAGAGAAATTTGGCGACCTGATCCCGCAGATGGAGTGGATCAATTTCGGCGGTGGCCACCATATCACCCGCCGTGATTACCAGGTCGACGAGCTGGTTAGCGCTGTGCGCAGCTTCTCTGAAAAATATGACGTGCAGGTCTACCTGGAGCCAGGCGAGGCCATTTCCCTGTTCTCCGGCATCCTGGTGACAGAAGTGGTGGATACCGCCTGGAATGGCCAGAACCAGGCCATTCTCGACGCCTCCGCCACCTGCCATATGCCGGATGTTCTGGAGATGCCCTACCGGCCGGAAATCACCGGTGCCGCGCGCCCCGGCGAGCTGCCCCACACCTACCGCCTGGGCGGGCAGAGCTGTCTGGCCGGGGACAGTATCGGCGAGTACAGCTTCCACAACCCCCTCAGGGTGGGGGAGCGCTTGGTATTCGAGGAAATGGCCTACTACACCATGGTGAAGACCAATACTTTCAATGGTATCCCTCTGCCGTCCATCGCCCTGTGGAACTCGGAGACCGATGACCTGAAGATAATCAAAAGCTTCGGTTACGAGGACTTCAAAGAGCGCCTCTCCTGATAGCCCCAACAAGATAGTGATGCGGCGGGCAGTACAAACCCCGCCGCCAGAGGACATGCAGATGCAGCCAGAAAACGATTACCCAATTTTCCTGGGCTCCGAAATCGAGCAACCCAAGCCCGAGGACGCCTTCTTTCATATCATCCCCATCCCCTATGAGGAGACTGTTTCCTACGGTGGCGGCACCGGCAAGGGCCCGGCCTCTATCCTTGAGGCCTCCTGGCAGTTGGAAACTTTCGACAATTTCTCCTCACCCTGTGAGCTGGGTATCTACACCCGCCCGCCAGTCGAAGTGCGCAGTGATGCAGAGCAGGTCATGCACAATATCGCCGCAGCGACTCAGGAGGTATTAGCGTTGGGCAAGATGCCAGTGGGCATCGGCGGCGAACACTCGGTGACCTGGGGCATTATCAAAGGCCTGCTGGATGCCGGTGAAACCGACTTCGGCGTGGTACAGATCGACGCCCACGCCGATCTGCGCGACCGCTATGAGGGCCACAAGCACAGCCACGCCAGCGTGATGCGCCTGGTGGTAGAGGCCGGCGTGCCCTTGTTCCAGTTGGGGATTCGCGCCTACTGCGAAGAAGAGATGCAGGCGCGCAAGGATTACAACGTCGGCTATCTGGACGCCCATCAGCTAGTGCCCAACAACGTGCAGGAATTCCAGCTGCCAGAAAACTTCCCCAAGAAAGTCTTCTTTACTCTGGATGTAGATGGCATGGACCCTTCGGTGTTTCCCTCTACCGGCACTCCAGTACCCGGCGGTCTGGGCTGGTACCAGACCCTCAACCTGTTCGAATCCGTGGCGCGCCAACGCCAGATTATCGGTTTTGACGTACTGGAATTCGCGCCAATTGACGGCTTCCACGCCTATGATTTCGCCGCTGCCCAGCTGATGTACAAACTGATGGGGATTATTCAGCGCAACCGCTGAGGCAGCCTCGCTTTCCAGCACTTTGACAATTCTTAACCAATTAACCTGTCATTGCTGTCAGATTAAGGGTTAGTATGTCGATGTGAGTAATCACTTCGCTGGAGAGACCGTGAATAAGCTGAATCTATTTCTTGGCGCCAGTGCCTTCTTTGCACTGGCGGCTTTTGCCTTTAGTCCATCTGCAGACGCCCGTGGCTACGATCGCTGGGGCGACCACCACCATCACCGAGGTGGTGGCTACTATCGCGGCCCCCGTGTTTCTGTTGGGTTTATCGCACCCGTATTGCCCAGAGGCCATGTTCGTGTTGCCGTAGGCGGGCGCCCCTATTATTACCAAGGCGGACACTTCTATCGCCATGGCCCAAGGGGCTATGTCGTCGTTAGTGCACCGCTGGGCGCTTCAGTGGTAACACTGCCAAGCAGAGCCGTGCCGGTGCAAGTGGGCGGCGTAACCTACTACCAATACGCCGATGCCTATTACCAGTGGATGCCAGCTTCCCGTACTTATGTGGTTGTGGCGCCTCCCGCACCGGTGGCGGTTGTTCCAGCTCCGGTACCAGTGGTTACGGTTCCAGCACCAGTCGCTGCAACTCCGGCGCCTGCACAAGCTCCAACTGTGGCACCGGCAACAGTCCCCGCAACACCGGACCCAGGCCCAGAAGGCTTCCAGCCTGGTCAGGTGGTGGAGACGCTGCCCAAAGGCTACGCGGCTGAAGTGATCAATGGCATTCAGTACTACCGCTATGGCGGCAACTACTTTATGCCGACCCAGCGCGATGGCCAGGAAGTCTATGTGGTGGTCAAGCTGTAAGCGCCGCCGCACTTTCCAGCCCGTGAAAGCGGGCGAACTGACCCAAGGCCCGGTGAAAGCTCGCCTCCAGCGAGACACCGGGCTTTTCCAACCAATGCAGAGTCTCGATACGCAGTGCTCCCGCATCCCGATCGGCCTTCAAGTCCACCAATCCTACAAAACGATCGCCGTATAAAATCGGCAGACAGAAGTAGCCATAGCGGCGCTTGGCTGCAGGGACATAGCACTCCAACTGGTAATCAAATTCAAATAGCCGGCTCAGGCGCTTGCGCTGTAGTATCAGTGGATCGAAAGGCGATAACAGTCGCACCTTGCGCGCTGGCCGCGCCGGACTCTGCTCCAGCTGCTCTGTCAGCATCAACTCTTTGCCATGAGAAGTCAGCTCACCAGTGGCAAGCATATTTTCGATGGCCCGCTGAATCAGGGGCTTGTCTTCGCGACGTAGATAGGCGACTTCCTCAGGGCGGCCAATGCCCTGGCAGCCAAGAAAAGTGCGTACCAAGTGGCAGCCGTATTCCAGTTCGGTAGCGGCGCTGATCGGCGTATTTGCCGGCAATACCCGCCCTGGGAGATCAAAGACCTTTTGAAAACCCACTCGGTGGCTGACCATCAGCTCACCCTCGTGAAACAACTGCTCCAGCGCTTTCTTTTCATCGGACCACTCCCACCAACCACTTTTGGTGCGTACAAAATCACTGGCCCGCAATGGTCCCTCAGCGCCTACCCGATCCAGCACATAGCGGCACAGTTTGGCATTCTTCTCATACCAGTGGCGCTGCCCAGAGCGGATACGATCCATACGCACCCGAGCATAGGGGTAGTGCTCCATCGACATATAGGCGGCGGCGTGGGACCAGTATTCGAAAATTTCGCGGCGCTGTTCCGCTTCGGCTAAGTCTGGCTCACGGTAACGGGGCAAACGGTTGTACAGCTGGTGGTGGTGTGCACGGGTAATGCGCTGAATGGCATCCAGTTGCAGCGCGCCGAGATGCGCTACTAAGGCGGGGAGCCCCTCGTTCCAGGGGCTGTGGATAAACTGACGCTCCAGCACCAGTGCGCGGACCTGTTGCTCTGACAACATGGTATCACCCTCCTTGTATTTGCTGAGCAGCAGTTACCAGTCAGGTTTCAGAGACTGGCACCTAGCGATCTACTCGCCCTGATAATATTCCGGTGCCAGGTTATCGAAGCGCGTATATTTACCGATAAATGCCGCGCGACAGGTGCCTATCTCACCGTTACGCTGTTTACCGATAATCAGCTCTGCCAGCCCCTTATCCGGGCTGTCCTCGTTGTAGTACTCATCGCGATAGATAAACAAAATCACGTCGGCATCCTGCTCGATCGCCCCGGATTCCCGCAGGTCCGAGTTCATCGGCCGCTTATTGGGGCGCTGCTCCACACCGCGGTTGAGCTGCGACAGGGCGACTACCGGGCAGTCGTATTCTTTCGCCAATGCCTTGAGAGAGCGCGAGATTTCGGAAATTTCCTGGGTGCGGCCCTCAGTAGAGCCCTTCACCTGCATCAGCTGCAGGTAGTCCACCATAATCATCGCCGGCAGGCTCTTGGCCTCGGCATCCTCGCGACTCATACGCGGATTTTCGCGCATCAACTTATTGGTGTGATCGCGCACGGTGCGCTTGGTGCGCGCGCGCACCTCACTGGGGCTGAGCGCAGGCGTATCGTCGATATACAGGGCTTTGCCCTTCATTTTTTGTACGGCGCTGGAAAGTTTGGGCCAATCCTCTTCCTGCAGCTTGCCATTTCGGATACGACCCTGGTCGATACGACCGATTGAAGACAACATCCGCATTACCAGGCTGTCAGACGGCATTTCCATACTGAAGACCAGGGTCGGGCGCTCCTGGCTGAGCATGGCACTCTCGATAAAATTCAGTGCCAGCGCGGTCTTGCCCATAGAAGGACGTGCTGCAAGGATCACCAGTTCCCCAGGCTGCCAGCCGGAGGTGCGCTGATCCAATTCGGTCAGGCCGGTACTGAGGCCGGTGATATCGCCTTCAGTTTTAAACAGCTCATCGATGCGCTCGACGGTTTTCTTTAGCAGGCTATCCACACCGACGAAACCGCCCTCTTTGGCGCGTCCCTCGGCAATTTCCGCCACACGGCGCTCAGCCATCTGCAGCAGATCGGCGGAGGCCAGGCCACCGGGATTGAAACTGGTACGGCTGATTTCACCGGCGGCGGCAATCAGCTGGCGCAACATGGAGCGCTCGCGCACTATCTTGGCATAGGCGACGATATTCGCGGCGGAGGGAGTGTTCTCGGCCAGTTCCGCCAGATAGGCCGGACCGCCCACCTCGCCGAGGAGGTCGCGACTGGCGAGGCCTTCGGCGAGAGTAACGATATCCAGCGGCTGCTCACCATTGCTCAGCTCGCCCATTACCGCGAAGATCTTGCGGTGGCTGGCGGTAAAGAAGTCCTCTTCACTCAGCTGCTCGGCAACCGCATCGATGCGGCCCGGATCCAGCATCAGGCCCCCCAGCACCGATTGTTCCGCCTCTACCGAATGCGGCAGCGGTGAACTCTCTTCACTGTGGATTTCTTCTTCGGGGGTAGCGTATTCGTCGATCATGGGGCTTTACTGGATACCAGAAACAAAACAGGCGCTGACCCGGTAGGGTGCAGCGCCCGATTGTAGCGCGGCTGGCGCCTGTGGCACCAACTGCTTGTCGGCAAAACCTTACTCGGCTTCGATAACGACTTTAACTACAGCAGTCACGTCGGAGTGCAGCTGTACGTCTACTTCGTACTCGCCCACTTCGCGCAGAGCGCCTTCCGGCAGCTTCACTTCAGCCTTGGCTACTTCAACACCGCCTGCAGTAATTGCGTCTGCGATATCGCGAGTGCCGATAGAGCCGAACAGTTTGCCTTCGTCGCCAGCGTTGGCAGCGATGGTTACAACCAGGTCGGCCAGCTTGGTAGCGCGGCTCTCAGCTTCTGCCATTTTGGCAGCTGCAGCGGCTTCCAGTTCAGCGCGCTTGGCTTCGAACTCAGCAACATTGGCTGCGGTAGCCGGAATTGCCTTACCAGTAGGCAGCAGGAAGTTGCGGCCGAAACCGGCTTTAACCTCAACGCGATCACCCACGTTGCCCAGTTTGCCTACTTTATCGAGCAGAATAACTTCCATCTCGGTTTCCTCAATTTCTGTATTGTGCAGAGCGCGCCTACTTTGCGGAGCGCCCGCGAATATCTATCCAGCTATCTACCAGAGCCAAACCACACAGGAATCCAGCCAGGGGCAAGCCACCAATCACCAGCATCACGTACATCGCCACCAGGGGACCAATCCCCCAACCGCGACTGGCGACCAGCCAGTGAATAAGGGCGATACCTGCAACCACCATGGGGAAGGCGATCACTGCGCCCCAAAAGGCGTAACCCGGGGTCACCAGGCTCACCACCCACAGCAGCATACTCAGTGCCGCCAGCCATACCGGCATACGCAACTGGTGAAACTCCTGGCGGAAACCGCCGGGGTTGTACAGCAGCGCCTGCCAGTAGCGCCCCAGAACCAAAGCCAGTGTGGCGCTCATCGCCGATATCAGGCTCAGATATCCAGTGATCTGCAATTCGCCTGAGAACACCTGCTTCAGTTCTTCCATCGGAACCGTATTGGGCTGCTCTGCCGCTCTTTCGAGCGCTTGCATAAAGCCCTGGAGCAAACCGCCGCTGAAGGCAGAGGTGAGCAAAATACCCACCGCCGAGGCCGCTGTTACAGTGAACAATGCGGCGACCCATGAACGGCTACTGCGCAGTGCCACGGCGCCGCAGAATACTGCGGCAAAGTGGCCAGCGGAAATACCGGTCACCAGTGGTGGTACATGACCGCTCATGCCCATAACAACGATTGGCAACAGCGCCCAGGCCAAAACCATCAGGCCTTCACTGCTGCCGCGGCGCAAACTCACTAGAGCGAGGATTGCCGGGCTTATCAGCGGTATCCCCACCATGGTGAGGATCACCGCCCGCACGCGCCCGCGCATAATAAACTCAGCTACGGCGCGCATAGTTAGATAGCTTCTCTATTAATGAGTCTAAGCAAACTGCGGCTTAGGCTTCGTGGCTGTCCGTGTACGGCAGCAGGGCCAGGTAACGCGCGCGCTTGACCGCAGAGGCCAGCTGACGCTGATACTTGGCTTTGGTACCGGTGATACGGCTTGGAACAATCTTGCCAGTCTCAGAGATGTAGGCTTTCAGGGTATCGAGATCTTTGTAGTCGATACGCTTAACACCTTCGGCGGTGAAACGGCAGAACTTGCGACGACGGAAAAAACGTGCCATCTGATAATCCCCTTACTCTTCGCTTTCAGCGTTATCGGAAGAAGCTTCTGCGGCGTCAGAAGAGGACTGCTCTTCTTCAGCGCGCTCGCGACGCTCGGTGCGCTCTGCACGGGCAGCTTTGCGCTCACGGCTTTCTTTTTCCGCTTTCATGATCGGGCTCTCGTCGGTGATCGCCTCGTCTTCACGGATTACCAGATTACGGATAACCGCATCGTTGTAACGGAAGTTGGTGGTCAGCTCTTCCAGAGCTTCTTCGGTGCACTCAACATTCATCAGAATGTAGTGGGCTTTGTGGATCTTGTTGATCGGGTAAGCCAGACGGCGACGGCCCCAGTCTTCCAGACGGTGTACTTCACCGCCAGTGTCCTTGATGGCAGCGGTATAACGCTCCACCATGCCGGGTACCTGCTCGCTCTGGTCCGGGTGAACCAGGAATACAATTTCGTAATGACGCATTTTAGCTCCTTACGGGTTAATCAGCCTTCCGGACAGTCCGGTAAGGCAAGGAGTACAACGGGCGCGGATAGACCGAGCCCATTGCGGGCGGCGTATTCTAGGCAGTTGTGGGATTGGTTGCAAGTTGATCAATTATTTGAGGGCAGTGTCTTCTCCAGCTCGGGGACAAGTGAACTAATTATTCCAACTGCTCCCTCAGAGGCCACCCGTTCCACCCTGGGCCTTAGCCCAGCGAAACCCTGCCTTTGTGTAGATTCAGCCACTGAACTGCGCGTTCTGGTCATGGGTTTGTGGCGGCGAGCTGGCATATAGTGCCTCCCTCTGTAGGGAGAAGTACCATGCCCCAAGAAACGCACAACCTTAGCTTTGGCGCCTTCCAGGTGCCCGTCACCACCGTTCGCAACGGCGAAGGCCCACTAGTCCTGGTGATTCCCGCCATGGGCGTTCCCGCCAATCGCTACCATCTTTTGTTGCAGGAATTACAGCGACTCGGCTATAGCACCGCCATCACCGAACTGCCGGGAACCGGCGAAAGCCTGCCGAGACCCAACCGTAATGCCGACTATGGCTACGATGACCTGGTATTTGCCTTTATCCCGCAACTACTGGCACTGCTGGAAGAGTCCTTCCCCGCAGGCCCGGCCCTGATTCTCGGCCACAGTATCGGCGGCCAAACTAGCACTCTCGCGGCCCGTGCCGGCCTGACCGGCAATGCCAGGGTTGTCACCATCGCCTCCGGCCATGTAGACCACCGCAGCTGGAGCGGACTGCACAGGTACGCCATTTTACTTTTTGCCTCAATAGTGAGTGTCACCTCGAGTCTGCTCGGCTATTTCCCTGGCGCACGCATGGGTTTTGGCTGGCATGAAGCGCGCAAACTGATGAAAGACTGGGCCCGTTCTATTTTCAGTGGGCGCTTCGCTCCAGAAAAACGCTTTGGAAAACACAAGCCCAACAGCCAACCCACCCTACATATCGCCCTGGCCGGCGATCCCTTTGCACCAGTAAGGGCTGCGCGCAAACTGGCTGCTATCGTAGATGGCGAGACCCGTGAGATGGCCGCCACCTATCCGAAAGGCAACCCCCACCTAAGCTGGATCAAAAATCCACGTCCGATTATCGCCGAGGTGGACAACTGGCTGACTCAACACCCGGCCAGCTCTTACTAAGTGGATACAGGTCTTGGCGCCATCCAAAGTATGGCGCCAAGGCAGCAGAAATCTTCAAGTGCTCAACCACTAGTTTTCTACTAATCCTTTTAATTTCTGCCGCAGTAATACCCTCATACACAGTAACGCCTACTCTGTTCACTTCCGTTTTTGGCCAGAAGTTAGAAAAGGCTCGAAGTAATTTTCTACCCCAATTACTCGATCAATAAATCGTCGCATGGAGAAATTTAATGGCCATTAATTACTTCGAACAATTCAACGCTTTGCATGAAGGCAGCCAACTCTTAGTCCTTCCGAATATCTGGGATGCCGCTAGCGCACAGCTCTGCCAAGCAGCCGGCGCTCTCGCCTTAGCTACCAGTAGCGCCGCTGTGGCTTGGTCACTGGGTTATGCCGATGGCAGCAGCATGCCAATATCGGAACACCTGAGCGCAGTTAAGCGCATTTTGCGGGTTTCCCGCGTCCCGATATCCATTGATATTGAGGATGGCTACAGCTCTGATCCCAGGCAGGTCGCCGAGCTAGTTAAAAATTTATGTGATCTCGGCATAGTCGGTATCAATATCGAAGATGGCAGGGAAAGCCCACAACTACTGTGTGAAAAAATCCTGGCTATTCGCTCCACGTTAAAGGCGCAACCCTTTTTTATTAATGCGCGAACCGATATTTACCTAAACAGTACGGAGAACAGCCAGGATTCACTGAAACAGGTGATGCAAAGGTTGTCCGATTATCAGGATGCCGGTGCCAGCGGAGGATTTATTCCTGGTTTAACCTCCCTGGCGGACGCACAAAAGCTAACACAAGAAATCAGTATGCCACTCAATTTAATGCTGCTAGCCGGTATGGAAGAGCCCGCCCATTTCTGGAGAGCCGGAATTCGTAGGCTAAGCTGGGGACCTGCTTTATTTCAATCGAGTTATGCGCTTTATAGCAACATGGCCAATAAGTTATTCCAAGGAAAATATCCAAAACAAATCTTTGAACACAGTCTGGACTATAACTATCTAAATAACCTGGGTGCCAACATCCAACAAAAAAGATCAATAATCTCGAAAAGGAATAACTTAAACTTCTCAATACTCACTATAAATTTACAGATGCGCTTGGGGGAGCCATCCTTGCCCCCAAGCGATTTAATAATTCAGCTATCAAAAACTATAACCGACTCCTAAACTATATTCACTTTTGTCGTAAGTATAGAATTCCCGATTCTCCTCATTTTCAATATATTGGTACTTCCCATTGACATGGAGATTAGGGGTAATACGAAGCTTTGCCCCTAACCAGGATCTCATTCGATCGGACTCCCTAAAATAGAGGTCCACATCGCCTTGGCTATCGGTAATACGATTGCTTTCGTTATAGAGGCTACTGCGATACTCCACCCCTGTGGATATATTCCATCTTGGTGAAGGTATCCAAACCAGGGTGCCTCCAAGAGTATGACGAGCCGGTGAGTAGCTGTAATAATCCCCCTCTGCTTTCTCCTGCCCTTCACGATCGTTGTAATCGAATCGATAAAACAACTTCGCCTCGGTCGAAAATAATGAACGCTGCCAACTCAAGTCAAAGTACTGACGCCAGCCATCCAAATAAGCATAATCATCGCCACCAAAGTAGTAACCCGGGCTATAGGAAAAAACAATTCTGGAGCGCCCCCAATTTCCTGAAACTTTACCCAACAGCCGTGCTTGCTGTGTGACAGGCTCCCCCCCCAAGGTCACCATTTCGACGGCAAATCCCATCTCTGCAGTCCAACCAAATAGGCGGCGATCATGGAATAATCCCGCCCTGGCGCTGGCTAGATCGAGATTGTCATATTCCTTGTATTTGCGCCCAAATCCGTAACCTTGCACCCGCCAGCCACTCCCAGCAGTTCCCTTGAGGCGGTATTGACCCCAGGCAAACAACTCGGCGTAATTGTCATCCCCAATCGAGGCCTCTTCCAGTAGTTCATTTTGCAACGCATAGGCGTTGTCATCATTGCCCACCGTCAGGCTGACAGTGGCCAGCCAGGGTTTCTCACGCTCGCCGCGATGATCCTCTGCCAACAAGCGCAGACGGCGCGCAGCCATGTCTCGCAGCTTTTCTGTAGCCGCCCCTGCTCGCACAATACGGTAATGTTTAAGTGCGACCAATTCTCGATCACTTCGCTCTGCGGCAATGGCCAAGTTATAACGGGCCAAGTCCTTCCAGCGGGTATGATTCAGGAGGCCGTGAAAATATATCGTGGCCTCCGAATAACGCTCTAGTTTCATCAAGGTAACGCCAATGTTATACCTGAGCTTTGCAGAGTTATTGCCAGACTCACGCTCAATTTCAAAGTACTTAAGCGCCCTACGGTATTTTCCCTGCTTGAAAGCCTCCGTAGCCTCACTGAAGAACTCTGCAGCTATTGATACTGGTGATATCAACACCAACAGCGTAATTAGCACTATTCCGATTCGCCCATTTCGCACTGTGGATTACCTCTAAACATTCCCTGTCATAAATTTTGCAATGCCAATTAATTAGGCATCTGGCCCGTCGGGTAAATTGTCCTGAGCCTGCTCAAACATTCCATCAAGCTCCATAGAAATCTGGTCGCGAATATCCGCAGGTAGACTAGAAAGAATATCCTGCATCACTTGCTCGATAACGCCTTGTATATCTGCACCGTTCATCGCACTCTTAACGGCCTCTTCAATACTTTCCCTGGCTACTTCAGCGGTGCGCAGAGCTTCCTCCCTGGCCGCTTCTGCTGAGAGACGCGCATTGGCAATCAACTCCTGGTGGCGTGTGAGGGCCTCACGCATCCTTGCTTCAATTTCCTCACTATGTTCAGCGCCCTGCCCAGTAGCCGCTACTGCTTCCATTACCGCCGCGATGGTTTCCTCAGCCACCTCCTGCATATCCGGCGGAAGCTCTATGTTGTTCACCACATCTTGCGCATCCTGCCCCTCCTCAACCACAGTGAGAGTGACATCCAGGTCTTCTGCTGCCTCCTGCGCCAATAAAGGGCCGCTATACATAACTGCTGCAGCGACACCCGCCGCCAATAATCCCTGTTTCCACATCGCTTGGTTACCTCTAGGTTGTGACAAAAATTGCTATCGAACCCTACATTGCGGCCGGCTTCACAAGTGCGTTAATCGTTGACGCAGTCGCTTGCTCACCCCACCGTATTCCACTTCGATC
Source organism: Microbulbifer variabilis (assembly GCF_023716485.1). Classification (NCBI taxonomy): domain Bacteria; kingdom Pseudomonadati; phylum Pseudomonadota; class Gammaproteobacteria; order Cellvibrionales; family Microbulbiferaceae; genus Microbulbifer; species Microbulbifer variabilis. The sequence continues at coordinate 360,525 of NZ_CP092418.1, read as the reverse complement.
AATATCTCCCCCGTGCTATTTTCACCGAGGATTTTCACCGGCAACGACAAGCGATTACTTCCTGCAGCAATATCCGTTTGCCATTGCAACACCTGACTGCTCGCATAACCATCAAGTTGCATATTTTCCGGTAAGACGACCCTGATTAGTGCCCCCTGCATCCGGCGACTGCTGTGCAGTAAAAGGTGCACTGGCCGCTTGATAGTGCCTTCGACATCTTGCTGCGTATAACCAGCCCCAACATCCATCGGGGTATCTTTTAAGAATGTCAGTATCACTCCCAATGTCACGACCACGAAGAAACCCGCAGCTACAGCCAACTGTCCCACTCGCCGATATTCGTCAAAAAATAATTTTGATAAAGACGACGATTGACTGCTTTCCTGCCCAGTGAAGACAGACTTTAAGATACGCTCTTCCAAGTCATCGCCAGGGTTCTCAACCGGCAGGGCGCGGAGCTGGTGACGTAACAACATCTCACTGGAAAAATCTTCAGCGTCATATTTCAGCATTGGCTTTTCCTCTAATTACTAACACGGATGACCCTCGCTAATAGTTCCCTCACTGAGTAATTTTTTTAATTTTTTATGGGCGCGATGTAGGCGTGATTTCACCGTGCCCACACTTATGCCTAAAATATCTGCCACCTCTAGTAGGGAGTACCCCTCTACATCGTGCAGCAATACCGTATCGCGCCAGTCGACCTCTAGTTTCGATAGCGCCTGCAGTAAAATGCGCTGCATTTCCACCTGAGAAGAAAGTCCCCTCTCTGGCGTGCCGCTTGCCACCGTCTCCCAATCAACCTCTTCATCAATGGGGGAGCTTCGGCGTCGGCGGTAAAGATCCACATAGCGGTGATAGAGCACCTTGATTAACCAGGGACCTAAGCGCTGAATTTTTTCCAGTGCTACAGATCGCGTCAGCAGGCTTGCCAAAACATCCTGTACCAGGTCCTCAGCCTCCTCGCGATTCCCTGTCCAGCGAAAGGCCATATGATAAAGTTGGCGAATATGTGGATGTATCAACTCAGCAAAACGAGCATTACGCGATCGTCGTCGCAGTAATTTTTGGGGCCAGGCGTACAAACCACTACTCCCGGATAGCAAAGGAAAGTTACCCGCAAATTTTTCACCCGCGGCATGAAATAGAAAGCTGCACAGTAAAATTGCTGTGTGACAGTGGAAAAAATCTAGCAGTGAATAGTGGAAATAGAGGGGAAAAAGAGGTTTGCGTGTGAAGCGCTACGCCGAGATGCTGTAAGTCCCGGTATGAGTAATCAGCAGGACTTACAGATCAGAAAAAAAAGAATAAATCAGGCGCTGCGCTGGCGCACCGCTTCAAATAGACAAACGCCAGTGGCAACAGACACATTCAGGCTGCTGACTTCACCGGCCATCGGAATTTTAATTAAATGATCACAGTGCTCCCGGGTTAATCGGCGCAGGCCACTGCCTTCGGCACCCATCACTAAAGCCATAGGACCCGTCAACTGAGACTGGTAGACATCCTGAGTAGCCTCTCCTGCCGCACCAAAAATCCACACTCCAGCCTGCTGTAACTGCTGTAGGGTACGCGCGAGGTTGGTCACCGTAACAAAGGGTAAAACCTCAGCCGCACCACAGGCCACCTTGCGGGCTGTCGGGGTCAAACCTGCGGATTTATCCTTGGGCGCAATCACAGCATGTACACCGGCAGCCTCCGCTGAGCGCAAGCAGGCACCCAAATTATGGGGATCGGTCACGCCATCCAGGACCAAGAGAAATGGCGCCTCACCTTTCTGGTCCAGCTTTTCGAGCATGCCAAACAGAAATTTCTCATCCAGAACCTGGGTTTTACTCGCACAAAGAGCGATTACCCCCTGGTGATTAGCGCCCTCTTCCACCTTATCATCCAGAGTGCGACGGTCGACAAAACGCAGTGCGATATCATTTTTTTCCGCCTGCTGAATAATTTTTTGCAAGCGCTGGTCTTTGCGCCCACGCAATAGCATCAACTCCTGCACATTTTGTGGGGAACCCTTTAACAAAGCCTGCACCGCGTGCAGGCCATATACCAATTCTTGGCTCAACTTATGCCTCGATCACTTTTTCTTTTTACTGGTAGAAGAAGCTTTCTTCTTCTTTTTAACTTTGCCGCTACGCGTTTTGGCCTTTTCCGCTTTTTGTGCAGCCTTGCGCGCAGCTACCGCTGGGCGTTTACCGCCTTTGCGCGTGGGAGTGCGCTTGCTTCCGCGACGCTTTGCCGGCGCCTCAGTTTTTTGCTTGTCGGCATCCTCGCTTGATTTTTTCTTGCTCGTACTGGGCTTATCCTCCGTCAGCTCTCCCACAGGTACCGCTTCTTTGGAGCCGACCTTACGTTTGCGAATAGGCGCTACTTCCGCTGAGGTTTCTGCGCGCTTTCCCCAGGGGCTGGCATGTGATTTACGGCTGCTGTCTTTTTTCTGCTTGCTGCGCCGCTCCCGCTCCAATTGATGCTCTACAGCCATTTCCATCGCGCGGGCACTGACCTTAGTCGTTTCTTTCTTAGCACGGGAGGCCTTTTGACGCGGCACCAATTCCTCGAGAATAAAGTCTACTTTGCGCTCTTCAAGATCGACCCGCGCCACCTGAACGCTAACTGAGTCACCTAGATGGTAGCGTTTGCCACTGCGTTCGCCGATTAAACGCTGGTGCGCCTGCTCAAAGCGGTAATAATCTTTTGGCAGCGCGGTCACGTGGATCAACCCCTCAACAAAAAGATCATTGAGCTCGACAAATAAGCCGAACCCCGTTACCGCACTAATTACGCCGGAATAAACTTCACCCACATGATCCTGCAAATATTCGCACTTGAGCCAGCTAACCACATCGCGGGTAGCATCGTCTGCACGGCGTTCAGTCATGGAACACTGCTCGCCGAGCTGTAACATCGCCGGCATATCGTAGGGCAGTATCTGCTGTCGATCGATGGGCCTGGCACCCGGCACGCTGTATACCTTCTGCACCACTGCCGCTTCATTGGCACTACCATTGCGAATTAGCCAGCGCAGGGCACGGTGCAACAGCAAATCGGGATAGCGGCGAATGGGTGAGGTGAAATGGGCATAGGCGCGATAATCCAAACCAAAGTGGCCGCGATTTTCCGGTTGATAGACCGCCTGATTCATGGAACGCAGTAACATCACTTGAATTATATGGGCATCCGCACGGCCCTCGACCTGCTCCAGTAACGCCTGAAAATCCGCGGGCTGTGGCTCGGAGCCACCGGGCAGTCGCAATCCCAGCTCACCGAGGTACTCGCGCAAGTTGCTGAGTTTTTCTTCTTTCGGGGCATCGTGCACACGATAGAGAGCCGGTAATTCCGACAGCTCCATTAAATCCGCCGCACAGACATTGGCCGCCAACATGCACTCTTCGATCAGTTTGTGCGCATCGTTGCGGGTAACCGGCACTATGCGCTCAATCTTGCGTTCGCTGTCAAACAGAATACGGGTTTCGGTGGTTTCAAAATCTATCGCCCCACGCCGATCGCGGGCACTGCGCAACGCCAAGTACAAATCGTGCAAATTATCCAGATGTGGAACCAGTGCGGCAAACTGCTTACGCAGACCACTATCGCGATTGTCCCGTTCTTCTAATACCTGCCCTACCTGGGTATAAGTCAGTCGCGCATGACTGCGCATCAAACCTTCAAAGAAACGGTAATCGGTAATTTCACCGCTGCGATCAATGTGCATCTCGCACACCATACACAAGCGATCTACCTCCGGATTTAATGAGCAGAGCCCATTAGACAATTTCTCCGGCAGCATAGGCACGACAAAGTCGGGAAAATAAACCGAGTTGCCGCGGCTATGGGCCTCCTCATCGAGCACCGAGCCGGGGCGCACGTAGTGAGACACATCGGCAATGGCTACCAGCAGCTTCCAACTGTTGTCAGGCAAAAGCTCACAGTAAACTGCATCATCAAAATCGCGGGCATCCTCACCATCAATAGTGACCAGGGGTAATTGGCGCAAGTCAACCCGCGCTTTTTTATCCTCTTCCAGCACTTCATCGGCAATGGCATCCACTTCCGCCTGTAAGGCCGCGGGCCAGATATGGGGGATGCCATAGTTGCGGATCGCGACATCGATCTCCATGCCCGGTGCCAAATGGTCGCCGAGCACTTCCAGCACTTCCCCCTGGGGTACGCGGTCACGCCCAGGTTGTGTGACAATTTTTACCACGACATATTGGCCGTGTTCGGCACCGGCGGCATCTTCTGCCGCTACCATCACATCGAGGTTCACGCGGGGGTTATCGGGCCGCACAAAACAGATACCATTTTCCCGGTAAAGGCGCCCAGCCAGCTGTTCGGTATTGTGCTTGATTACCCGAACCACGGCACCTTCACGCTTGCCGCGAAAGCCGCCGGGAGTCTCCCGCACCAGCACCTCATCGCCGTCAAAGACTTTGCGCATTTGTCGATGGGACAAAAATAAATCGCCGTCACCATCCGTGGGCACAACGAAACCAAAACCGTCGCGGTGGCCAATAACGCGGCCACGAACCAGGCTCATTTTGTCCAGCACACCAAAATCACCGGAGCGATTGCTGGCAATCTGGCCATCTCGGGACATGGCGATTAGACGCCGGCGCACCCCTTCACGCCGGTCCTCATCTTCTAATTCAAGAAGGTCGGCAACAAATTCCCAGGGCACCGGTTCCGCCTGCTGCTCCAAAAGTTGCAGCAAATATTCTCGGCTGGGGATAGGCTTTTCATATTTTTCCGCCTCTCGCTGGGCATGAGGGTCAGCGTTGAGGGGGCCTGAAGTATTTTTGTGTGTCAAAACAGCATCCGTTGTTGAGATAACCGCCCATTGAGGCGGCTTCCGGAGGTTATCCGGTCAAAGGCAGGCGGCGGAGGTAGAGAGTTTTTGTTCAATGTTTCGCCGCTGTTGAACGCATTATAAGCGATTTCAGCACATTTCCAGACCTTTGGGTAAAATGTTGAAATAAGCGCTAAGAAACCGTTGACACTCCCCCTGCAGATCTCTATAGTTCGCGTCCTCAACGGAGCACACGTTGATTTGCCCAGGTGGCGGAATTGGTAGACGCGCTAGCTTCAGGTGCTAGTGACCTAACGGTCGTGGAGGTTCAAGTCCTCTCCTGGGCACCAATTCCAAAAAGGCTGACTCGAAAGAGTCGGCCTTTTTTCGTTGCGGCTTATGTAAATCTTACCCACGAAAAGTCCCCAGATATTTCCAATACAAACGCCCATAAAAAAACCGGCCACTGGGGCCGGTTCGGTATTTTAAAGTCTTCTAGGGGTCATCAGCCCCCTGAATTAATGGAGGCCAAGGTCTCCTGCTCACGGTAGTCGACAGTAACATCCTGGCTCTCTTCCAGCCTGGCGTCGAATTCCGGATCTTCCTCATCGGTTCCGGAAAGTCCTGCTGCAGGTAACAACTCACCGGATCTCAAACGCATTTCCGGGGAATTCACCGCATCCACTCCACTACTGTAAGGTTTCACCGCACTGAAAATCGCCGGGTCAACCTGGGTGAAGTCCTCAACACCATTTTGGATTGCGGAGCGCAATCCCTGGGATGCCTGAGCACCAGCGATAGACTGCAGCTCGTCACCCTTACTAGTGAAGTTAGGCACCTGCCCAATAAATTCAGGCTCGTAATAGGAGACAGAAACAATGGCCACATTGGTAAGCGCATCCATACGCAGCGGCACCAACTCGCTACCGATAATACTCCAGAGCTGAGTATCGGTACCCAGAGTGATATTGCCCGCTGTGATATGGGTATCGCCGTAGGTTTCAGCGGTGAGCATACCAAAGCCCTCACTCGCCAACTGAACGTTACCGCGACCGGCATTGATTTCATCAATCAGTAGGTTGTCTTTCGCCAGCACCGTAATATCGACATCCGGCCCGGAAGTAGAGATAGCAAGGACATCGACATCGGACTCAATGTTGACATCTCCGCTGACCACCAAATCTGCACGCTTAGCTTTGAGGCTACCGCCAATAGTACCCGTGGCACTGCTAAGTACATTAATATCCCCTGATCCATCGTAACCGAGACGCATACCACTGCCAGCAAATCGCAAACCTACGCCGCTTTTGTTAAAGCTGCCGGAATTAACACCGCCATTTTCAAAATCAAAAGCAAAGTCTGTTTCCAAAGTGAGATTACTGGAAGTGTTATCAAGGAACTCAAAATCAGAGAAGCTAAAGTTGCCTACTTTGTTGCCAGAGGATTTCACCTGCCAGGTATCACCAGCAAGGTTGTACTGGAAGGAATCACTTCCGCTGCCACCAGAGAGTGCTACTGTGTCAGAGCTATTCTCATTGACTTCCACGTAGTCATCCCCCTCTCCCAGGGAAATACTATCGATGGTGGTTGCAGAGAGTATGACCGTGTCATTACCTGCACCGGTATCTATTGAAGCAAGCTCACCGCCATTTAAATTAAAAGTATCCTGGCCACTACCCGCATTTATCGCTTCAATACCGCTAAACACAAGCTTTTTGTTATTGCCGCTTACGGTACTCTGCGCATCGTTAATATCCCAAACCGCATCGATATTGGCCCCCTGGATAGTATCGTTTCCACTACCCGCACTCAGGCTCTCCAGATCCGCAAAAGTGACCCCGGCAACTGTCATGCTGTTGAGGCTATCGAAGACATAGTTACTGCCGATGTCCTGGCCAATATATGTACCCACGCCCTGGACCATCTCAAGATTATCAAACAGAACAGTCAGGCCATTCACCCTGGCTTGAGCCGTTCCGTTTTCTAGGGAGCTGCCATTACTGGAAGATGTCCAGCTAGCGCCACTACCGGCTGCATTAACAGTGTCCTCACCCTCACCAGTATCCACACTTTCAAGCCCGGTAAAGAGAATGCCCGCAGCAGTAATATCACCATTGGAAGCCAGGACAAAGGTATCCTTGCCAGAGGTACCTATAAGATGGTCAGTACCTCCCTCACTGCTGACTTTAGTAATGCCTGTAAATGCTATTCCGGCCGTGGCGATTCCAGACTCAGTTAGGGCTAAGATATCATCAGCGTCAGTACCGTATAACTGTGCATTATTAGTTTCTACATGATCAATACCGCTAAATTGAACACCATTCACCTCAAGGGCATTTGCAGTACCAGCTAACTGCCAACTTCCCGCATCGCTCTGAATCGTATCGCTATCATCGTTACCACTTCCCGCAGAAACGCTGGCAACAGACGAGAACTCAATACCCCGCGCTTTGAGCGATTTCCCAGTTTTGGCAAGTTCGAAAGTGTCTGCCTGATTATTTGTTGATGCGTCCAGCGACACGTTGTCTGCATCAACCTGCTCAATGCCCTCAAAGCTCACACCTGCAACAGCAAGAGCACCGCGGCCTAATCCCAATACCCAGGTTTCTCCAGCTATATCACTTGTAGCCACAATAGTGTCTGAGCCTTCGCCTGCATCCACAGAATCAAGTTCCATAAATGTCATGTTGTCGACTCGCACTATGGCATCCGCTCCGGACTTACTTAAGGAGAAAGTGTCCGTATGTTCTCCACCCACCAGCGTGCTGATGCCGCCGCTGATAAACTCGGCGTTCTGGATGGTGATCGCGCCGTGCTCTACTTCATTCTCATTGTCGGTCAGGGCCCAACCTTGGCCCGCTTGACCGATCACGGTGTCATCACCACCGGCGGCGGCGACCGTGCTGAGGCCGGCGAACTGCATATTGTCCACCTTCACCAACTGACCCTGGCTGCCGCCGTCGAGGAAGGTGTAGGTGTCAGCGAAGTCTCCCCCCATCAGGGTGCTGATGCCGCCGCTGATAAACTCGGCGTTCTGGATGGTGATCGCGCCGTGCTCTACTTCATTCTCATTGTCGGTCAGGGCCCAACCTTGGCCCGCCTGGCCGATCACGGTGTCATCACCACCGGCGGCGGCGACCGTGCTGAGGCCGGCGAACTGCATATTGTCCACCTTCACCAACTGACCCTGGCTGCCGCCGTCGAGGAAGGTGTAGGTGTCAGCGAAGTCTCCCCCCATCAGGGTGCTGATGCCGCCGCTGATAAACTCGGCGTTCTGGATGGTGATCGCGCCGTGCTCTACTTCATTCTCATTGTCGGTCAGGGCCCAACCTTGGCCCGCCTGGCCGATCACGGTGTCATCACCACCGGCGGCGGCGACCGTGCTGAGGCCGGCGAACTGCATATTGTCCACCTTCACCAACTGACCCTGGCTGCCGCCGTCGAGGAAGGTGTAGGTGTCAGCGAAGTCTCCCCCCATCAGGGTGCTGATGCCGCCGCTGATAAACTCGGCGTTCTGGATGGTGATCGCGCCGTGCTCTACTTCATTCTCATTGTCGGTCAGGGCCCAACCTTGGCCCGCCTGGCCGATCACGGTGTCATCACCACCGGCGGCGGCGACCGTGCTGAGGCCGGCGAACTGCATATTGTCCACCTTCACCAACTGACCCTGGCTGCCGCCGTCGAGGAAGGTGTAGGTGTCAGCGAAGTCTCCCCCCATCAGGGTGCTGATGCCGCCGCTGATAAACTCGGCGTTCTGGATGGTGATCGTGCCGTGCTCTACTTCATTCTCATTGTCGGTCAGGGCCCAACCTTGGCCCGCCTGGCCGATCACGGTGTCATCACCACCGGCGGCGGCGACCGTGCTGAGGCCGGCGAACTGCATATTGTCCACCTTCACCAACTGACCCTGGCTGCCGCCGTCGAGGAAGGTGTAGGTGTCAGCGAAGTCTCCCCCCATCAGGGTGCTGATGCCGCCGCTGATAAACTCGGCGTTCTGGATGGTGATCGCGCCGTGCTCTACTTCATTCTCATTGTCGGTCAGGGCCCAACCTTGGCCCGCCTGACCGATCACGGTGTCATCACCACCGGCGGCGGCGACCGTGCTGAGGCCGGCGAACTGCATATTGTCCACCTTCACCAACTGACCCTGGCTGCCGCCGTCGAGGAAGGTGTAGGTGTCAGCGAAGTCTCCCCCCATCAGGGTGCTGATGCCGCCGCTGATAAACTCGGCGTTCTGGATGGTGATCGCGCCGTGCTCTACTTCATTCTCATTGTCGGTCAGGGCCCAACCTTGGCCCGCCTGACCGATCACGGTGTCATCACCACCGGCGGCGGCGACCGTGCTGAGGCCGGCGAACTGCATAGTGTCCACCTTCACCAACTGACCCTGGCTGCCGCCGTCGAGGAAGGTGTAGGTGTCAGCGAAGTCTCCCCCCATCAGGGTGCTGATGCCGCCGCTGATAAACTCGGCGTTCTGGATGGTGATCGCGCCGTGCTCTACTTCATTCTCATTGTCGGTCAGGGCCCAACCTTGGCCCGCCTGACCGATCACGGTGTCATCACCACCGGCGGCGGCGACCGTGCTGAGGCCGGCAAACTGCATATTGTCCACCTTCACCAACTGACCCTGGCTGCCGCCGTCGAGGAAGGTGTAGGTGTCAGCGAAGTCCCCCCCATCAGGGTGCTGATGCCGCCGCTGATAAACTCGGCGTTCTGGATGGTGATCGCGCCGTGCTCTACTTCATTCTCATTGTCGGTCAGGGCCCAACCTTGGCCCGCCTGACCGATCACGGTGTCATCACCACCGGCGGCGGCGACCGTGCTGAGGCCGGCGAACTGCATATTGTCCACCTTCACCAACTGACCCTGGCTGCCGCCGTCGAGGAAGGTGTAGGTGTCAGCGAAGTCTCCCCCCATCAGGGTGCTGATGCCGCCGCTGATAAACTCGGCGTTCTGGATGGTGATCGTGCCGTGCTCTACTTCATTCTCATTGTCGGTCAGGGCCCAACCTTGGCCCGCCTGACCGATCACGGTGTCATCACCACCGGCGGCGGCGACCGTGCTGAGGCCGGCAAACTGCATATTGTCCACCTTCACCAACTGACCCTGGCTGCCGCCGTCGAGGAAGGTGTAGGTGTCTGCGAAGTCTCCACCCGCCAGCGTGCTGGTGCCGCCGCTGATAAACTCGGCGTTCTGGATGGTGATCGCGCCGTGCTCTACTTCATTCTCATTGCCGGTCAGGGCCCAGCCCTGGCCCGCTTGACCGATCACGGTGTCATCCCCTCCGGCGGCGGCGACTGTGCTGAGGCCGGCGAACTGCATATCGTCCACCTTCACTAACTGCCCTTGGCTGCCGCCATCGAGGAAGGTGTAGGTGTCAGCGAAGTCTCCCCCCATCAGGGTGCTGATGCCGCCGCTGATAAACTCGGCGTTCTGGATGGTGATCGCGCCGTGCTCTACTTCATTCTCATTGTCGGTCAGGGCCCAACCTTGGCCCGCTTGACCGATCACGGTGTCATCACCACCGGCGGCGGCGACCGTGCTGAGGCCGGCGAACTGCATATTGTCCACCTTCACCAACTGACCCTGGCTGCCGCCGTCGAGGAAGGTGTAGGTGTCAGCGAAGTCTCCCCCCATCAGGGTGCTGATGCCGCCGCTGATAAACTCGGCGTTCTGGATGGTGATTGTGCCGTGCTCTACTTCATTCTCATTGTCGGTCAGGGCCCAACCTTGGCCCGCCTGACCGATCACGGTGTCATCACCACCGGCGGCGGCGACCGTGCTGAGGCCGGCGAACTGCATATTGTCCACCTTCACCAACTGACCCTGGCTGCCGCCGTCGAGGAAGGTGTAGGTGTCAGCGAAGTCTCCCCCCATCAGGGTGCTGATGCCGCCGCTGATAAACTCGGCGTTCTGGATGGTGATCGCGCCGTGCTCTACTTCATTCTCATTGTCGGTCAGGGCCCAACCTTGGCCCGCCTGACCGATCACGGTGTCATCACCACCGGCGGCGGCGACCGTGCTGAGGCCGGCAAACTGCATATTGTCCACCTTCACCAACTGACCCTGGCTGTCGCCGTCGAGGAAGGTGTAGGTGTCAGCGAAGTCTCCCCCCATCAGGGTGCTGATGCCGCCGCTGATAAACTCGGCGTTCTGGATGGTGATCGCGCCGTGCTCTACTTCATTCTCATTGTCGGTCAGGGCCCAACCTTGGCCCGCCTGGCCAATCACGGTGTCATCACCACCGGCGGCGGCGACCGTGCTGAGGCCGGCGAACTGCATATTGTCCACCTTCACCAACTGACCCTGGCTGCCGCCGTCGAGGAAGGTGTAGGTGTCAGCGAAGTCTCCCCCCATCAGGGTGCTGATGCCGCCGCTGATAAACTCGGCGTTCTGGATGGTGATCGTGCCGTGCTCTACTTCATTCTCATTGTCGGTCAGGGCCCAACCTTGGCCCGCCTGACCGATCACGGTGTCATCACCACCGGCGGCGGCGACCGTGCTGAGGCCGGCAAACTGCATATTGTCCACCTTCACCAACTGACCCTGGCTGCCGCCGTCGAGGAAGGTGTAGGTGTCAGCGAAGTCTCCCCCCATCAGGGTGCTGATGCCGCCGCTGATAAACTCGGCGTTCTGGATGGTGATCGCGCCGTGCTCTACTTCATTCTCATTGTCGGTCAGGGCCCAACCTTGGCCCGCCTGGCCGATCACGGTGTCATCACCACCGGCGGCGGCGACCGTGCTGAGGCCGGCGAACTGCATATTGTCCACCTTCACCAACTGACCCTGGCTGCCGCCGTCGAGGAAGGTGTAGGTGTCAGCGAAGTCTCCCCCCATCAGGGTGCTGATGCCGCCGCTGATAAACTCGGCGTTCTGGATGGTGATCGCGCCGTGCTCTACTTCATTCTCATTGTCGGTCAGGGCCCAACCTTGGCCCGCCTGGCCGATCACGGTGTCATCACCACCGGCGGCGGCGACCGTGCTGAGGCCGGCGAACTGCATATTGTCCACCTTCACCAACTGACCCTGGCTGCCGCCGTCGAGGAAGGTGTAGGTGTCAGCGAAGTCTCCCCCCATCAGGGTGCTGATGCCGCCGCTGATAAACTCGGCGTTCTGGATGGTGATCGTGCCGTGCTCTACTTCATTCTCATTGTCGGTCAGGGCCCAACCTTGGCCCGCCTGGCCGATCACGGTGTCATCACCACCGGCGGCGGCGACCGTGCTGAGGCCGGCGAACTGCATATTGTCCACCTTCACCAACTGACCCTGGCTGCCGCCGTCGAGGAAGGTGTAGGTGTCAGCGAAGTCTCCCCCCATCAGGGTGCTGATGCCGCCGCTGATAAACTCGGCGTTCTGGATGGTGATCGCGCCGTGCTCTACTTCATTCGCATTGCCGGTCAGGGCCCAACCTTGGCCCGCCTGGCCAATCACGGTGTCACCTCCATCACCGGCGGCGACTGTACTGAGACCGGCGAACTGCATATCGTCCACCTTCACTAACTGCCCTTGGCTGCCGCCGTCTAGGAAGGTGTAGGTGTCAGCGAAGTCTCCCCCCATCAGGGTGCTGATGCCGCCGCTGATAAACTCGGCGTTCTGGATGGTGATCGCGCCGTGCTCTACTTCATTCTCATTGTCGGTCAGGGCCCAACCTTGGCCCGCTTGACCGATCACGGTGTCATCCCCACCGGCGGCGGCGACCGTGCTGAGGCCGGCGAACTGCATATTGTCCACCTTCACCAACTGACCCTGGCTGCCGCCGTCGAGGAAGGTGTAGGTGTCAGCGAAGTCTCCCCCCATCAGGGTGCTGATACCGCCGCTGATAAACTCGGCGTTCTGGATGGTGATCGCGCCGTGCTCTACTTCATTCTCATTGTCGGTCAGGGCCCAACCTTGGCCCGCTTGACCGATCACGGTGTCATCACCACCGGCGGCGGCGACCGTGCTGAGGCCGGCGAACTGCATATTGTCCACCTTCACCAACTGACCCTGGCTGCCGCCGTCGAGGAAGGTGTAGGTGTCAGCGAAGTCTCCCCCCATCAGGGTGCTGATGCCGCCGCTGATAAACTCGGCGTTCTGGATGGTGATCGCGCCGTGCTCTACTTCATTCGCATTGCCGGTCAGGGCCCAACCTTGGCCCGCCTGGCCAATCACGGTGTCACCTCCATCACCGGCGGCGACTGTACTGAGACCGGCGAACTGCATATCGTCCACCTTCACTAACTGCCCTTGGCTGCCGCCGTCTAGGAAGGTGTAGGTGTCAGCGAAGCCTTCTTTGCCCGTCAGCGTGCTACCGCCTCCACTAATTAAATTCGCATTTTTTATAATAATTCCTGCATGACTTACTTCATTATCATTAGCAGTCAAAGCCCAGCCTAAATTTGAGTACCCTTCTAAACCTGCATTCTTTGCAATTAAGTAAGAGACATCAAAAAATGTAATGCCATTATTCGTCGCAGTGTTAGCGTTATTAATTATCCAGTTGTGGCCAAGTAAACCAGTTACAGTTCTTGCATAGCCATTTGTTTTAACACTTGTTACACCAGTGAAATTAAATTCATATCCAGGATTTTGCGAATCAGTATCAGATGAAACCAACCCATCCCCTAATACATAAAAATCTCCTTCTTGGGACGCCCCAATAACAATGCTACTGGAGATAATGTCACTGAGATTAACGAATTGGATCCCGTTGATTTTTCCATTTTCTAGATTTGCCTCATCGACGGATAAGGTGTCCTGGCCTCCCAATGCATCGACAATTGTCACCCCAGTAAAATCAATCGCTGAGGCAACAACAAGGTTGTCATTTCCGTTTTCAATTATGCTGAAAGCATCAACATTATCGGTGCCATAGAGAGTTGTCGTGTAAGCGTCTTCAATATCCTGGAAAAGTAACCCCTGAGAGTAAAGACGTAACTCTCCAGCAATACCTGTTAGCTCCAGACCATTAGAGTAATTTTCGGCATCTACATAATCATCGCCGCCCAAAGCATTGACAGACTCAAGACCAGTAAACGTTAAGCCATTAACCTGTAGCTCAGCACTGTCATTAAAAGTAAATATTTCTTTATCATTGGTGCCTAGTAAAATATCCGATGTATTAACACCAGCATGTGCTCCGGCTTCCACTCGGGTAAGCCCATTGAAGCTCATCCCATCAACTTGGATCGCCGTTGTGCTATCAGCATTTTTTACAATTTGGTAGCTATCATTGCTATTGGACGCACCCTGCAGTATTCCATTACCGCCACTGAATATATCAGCATCATTGATGATGACATCGGCATGCTCTACCTGGTTATCACTTGTTGTGAGCGCCCAGTTTCTATTGTTAACACTACTGTTAATCGTGTCTGTAAAAGAGCTTGAGTCCCCAGCGCTTAAAATATCAATACCGGTAAAGGCCATGCCTTTAGTATCAATCTGGGTCTTTTGCTGTCCATTATCTGTGTAAGCAGAAAGCGTAAATATTTCATCTTGGTCATTCCTGCCAACCAACTCGCCAACATTTGCCTGGATAGTTTCTACATCACTGAAGGCAATATTGTAGCCTGTGATCTCTTTATTCCCGGCCCCCAAAATCCACTGACTGCCGGTTTGCCCAGTACCGTCAATAATACTGTCTGTACCCGCACCAGTATTTAGACTTGAGATACCGGTAAAGGCTATCTCATTGGCCTTGAAGGCCTTGTCCCCAGTAATCTCGATCGTATCGGCTAAGTCTGAACCGACAAGGTTTTCACCACCAGTACCCGCTACCTCAATCTGTTTAAATAAGATATTGCTGGTAATCAGTTCTTTTGCGATTCCGGTGAGCGCAACCGTTTCTCCAGCCTTTGCATTCACGGTGTCGGCAATATTAGTATCGTTGCCGGCTAATACAGAGCTCACATCCGAGAACTGGATGCCTTTGCTGCTCAGCTTTTTATCGCCCTCTACGGTGAAGGTGTCTGCACCCGTGGTGCCGGTTAAAATTCCTGTATTAGTAACCGCATCAATGCCACTGAAGTTGATGTCATAGCTGCTACCATTAGGATCGATGGTTACACCAAAGGCATTATTACCTTGAAGAGTAACTGCACCGGTTGCATCTACCGTGTCCGTATAATTAGTATCATCCGTATTCGCATTCACATTGCGAATACCTTTAAAGATCATGGAGTCAACGGTGATATCGCCTGTCAGGGAAAGCTGATAGCTATCTCCGTTATCAGCGGCACCAACGAGGGTGTTATTACCACCCGTCAGACTACGCATTCCTGCAAAAGTAATGCCTGAGTGCTTAACTTCATTATCCGCAGAAACGAGTTCCCACTGGTCGCTGGTCTCAGAGGTAACAGCTCCACTAGAGCCAGCATCAACAATACGATCAACACCGGAGAAGGTGATCGCTTTAGCGAAAACTTTGTTGGTATCTTTTACTGTATAAGCGATATCCGCACCCAGCAGATTACTCGCTACCGCTTCATTAATACCGGATATCGTAATATCGATAATATTGCCATCGGTAAAATCTGCTTTTACATTGTTGTCATCTAGCAAAAGAAGATTGCCATTAATAGCACTGGCATCTAGTGACGCAGTACCGTTACCCTCAATTGTGGTAAATCCAGTAAAGCGAATAGCATCAGCATCAATACGTCCATCACTAGTCAGGGCAAATTCATTATCATCGTTCTTACTTTCCAGTGTGCCCTGATTATCTGAAGCGGTGACTTTTTCTATATTGGTAAAGGTAATTCCGCTGCTTGTGGCTTCTTTATCTGTATTCGAGAGACTCCATGTACTGTTGGCTACAAGCGTACTAACGGTGTCAGTGCCCTCGCCGGTATCAATCGTTTTATTGAAGCCAGTAAAGTCAATACTATTGGCTGTGATTTTGTCAGCGGTACTGGCAATGATAAAGCTGTCGTCTATAGCCGATCCGACAATCTTGCCGTTTGAGTTGTTAATAAAGGCGACCTGTTCAATATCTTTGAACAGGATATTGGCATTGCGCAGCTCTTCTTGATTTCCGGTGAGATTTACATCAGTTTCTGTATTCAGTTGATCAGAAATGCCATCATTACTTGTGCCTCCAGCATTAACTTCTTCAATACCGGTGAAGCTGATACCGTAAGTATGTAATTCGCCACTAAGGAAACCAAACGTATCGGCCTCGTCGGTACCGATCAAAATATCTGTTGTGTTAACACCAGCATGTGCTCCGGCTTCCACTCGGGTAAGCCCATTGAAGTGCATTCCATCAACTTGGATCGCCGTTGTGCTATCAGCATTTTTTACAATTTGGTAGCTATCATTGCTATTGGACGCACCCTGCAGTATTCCATTACCGCCACTGAATATATCAGCATCATTGATGATGACATCGGCATGCTCTATCTGGTTATCACTTGTTGTGAGCGCCCAGTTTCTATTGTTAACACTACTGTTAATCGTGTCTGTAAAAGAGCTTGAGTCCACAGCGCTTAAAATATCAATACCGGTAAAGGCCATGCCTTTAGTATCAATCTGGGTCTTTTGCTGTCCATTATCTGTGTAAGCAGAAAGCGTAAATATTTCATCTTGGTCATTCCTGCCAACCAACTCGCCAACATTTGCCTGGATAGTTTCTACATCACTGAAGGCAATATTGTAGCCTGTTATTTCTTTATTCCCGGCCCCCAAAACCCACTGACTGCCGGTTTGCCCAGTACCGTCAATAATACTGTCTGTACCCGCACCGGTATTTAGACTTGAGATACCGGTAAAGGCTATCTCATTGGCCTTGAAGGCCTTGTCCCCAGTAATCTCGATCGTATCGGCTAAGTCTGAACCGACAAGGTTTTCACCACCAGTACCCGCTACCTCAATCTGTTTAAATAAGATATTGCTGGTAATCAGTTCTTTTGCGATTCCGGTGAGCGCAACCGTTTCTCCAGCCTTTGCATTCACGGTGTCGGCAATATTAGTATCGTTGCCGGCTAATACAGAGCTCACATCCGAGAACTGGATGCCTTTGCTGCTCAGCTTTTTATCGCCCTCTACGGTGAAGGTGTCTGCACCCGCGGTGCCGGTTAAAATTCCTGTATTAGTAACCGCATCAATGCCACTGAAGTTGATGTCATAGCTGCTACCATTAGGATCGATGGTTACACCAAAGGCATTATTACCTTGAAGAGTAACTGCACCGGTTGCATCTACCGTGTCCGTATAATTAGTATCATTCGCATTCACATTGCGAATACCTTTAAAGATCATGGAGTCAACGGTGATATCGCCTGTCAGGGAAAGCTGATAGCTATCTCCGTTATCAGCGGCACCAACGAGGGTGTTATTACCACCCGTCAGACTACGCATTCCTGCAAAAGTAATGCCTGAGTGCTTAACTTCATTATCCGCAGAAACGAGTTCCCACTGGTCGCTGGTCTCAGAGGTAACAGCTCCACTAGAGCCAGTATCAACAATACGATCAACACCGGAGAAGGTGATCGCTTTAGCGAAAACTTTGTTGGTATCTTTTACTGTATAAGCGATATCCGCACCCAGCAGATTACTCGCTACCGCTTCATTAATACCGGATATCGTAATATCGATAATATTGCCATCGGTAAAATCTGCTTTTACATTGTTGTCATCTAGCAAAAGAAGATTGCCATTAATAGCACTGGCATCTAGTGACGCAGTACCGTTACCCTCAATTGTGGTAAATCCAGTAAAGCGAATAGCATCAGCATCAATACGTCCATCACTAGTCAGGGCAAATTCATTATCATCGTTCTTACTTTCCAGTGTGCCCTGATTATCTGAAGCGGTGACTTTTTCTATATTGGTAAAGGTAATTCCGCTGCTTGTGGCTTCTTTATCTGTATTCGAGAGACTCCATGTACTGTTGGCTACAAGCGTACTAACGGTGTCAGTGCCCTCGCCGGTATCAATCGTTTTATTGAAGCCAGTAAAGTCAATACTATTGGCTGTGATTTTGTCAGCGGTACTGGCAATGATAAAGCTGTCGTCTATAGCCGATCCGACAATCTTGCCGTTTGAGTTGTTAATAAAGGCGACCTGTTCAATATCTTTGAACAGGATATTGGCATTGCGCAGCTCTTCTTGATTTCCGGTGAGATTTACATCAGTTTCTGTATTCAGTTGATCAGAAATGCCATCATTACTTGTGCCTCCAGCATTAACTTCTTCAATACCGGTGAAGCTGATACCGTAAGTATGTAATTCGCCACTAAGGAAACCAAACGTATCGGCCTCGTCGGTACCGATCAAAATATCTGTTGTGTTAACACCAGCATGTGCTCCGGCTTCCACTCGGGTAAGCCCATTGAAGTGCATTCCATCAACTTGGATCGCCGTTGTGCTATCAGCATTTTTTACAATTTGGTAGCTATCATTGCTATTGGACGCACCCTGCAGTATTCCATTACCGCCACTGAATATATCAGCATCATTGATGATGACATCGGCATGCTCTATCTGGTTATCACTTGTTGTGAGCGCCCAGTTTCTATTGTTAACACTACTGTTAATCGTGTCTGTAAAAGAGCTTGAGTCCCCAGCGCTTAAAATATCAATACCGGTAAAGGCCATGCCTTTAGTATCAATCTGGGTCTTTTGCTGTCCATTATCTGTGTAAGCAGAAAGCGTAAATATTTCATCTTGGTCATTCCTGCCAACCAACTCGCCAACATTTGCCTGGATAGTTTCTACATCACTGAAGGCAATATTGTAGCCTGTGATCTCTTTATTCCCGGCCCCCAAAACCCACTGACTGCCGGTTTGCCCAGTACCGTCAATAATACTGTCTGTACCCGCACCGGTATTTAGACTTGAGATACCGGTAAAGGCTATCTCATTGGCCTTGAAGGCCTTGTCCCCAGTAATCTCGATCGTATCGGCTAAGTCTGAACCGACAAGGTTTTCACCACCAGTACCCGCTACCTCAATCTGTTTAAATAAGATATTGCTGGTAATCAGTTCTTTTGCGATTCCGGTGAGCGCAACCGTTTCTCCAGCCTTTGCATTCACGGTGTCGGCAATATTAGTATCGTTGCCGGCTAATACAGAGCTCACATCCGAGAACTGGATGCCTTTGCTGCTCAGCTTTTTATCGCCCTCTACGGTGAAGGTGTCTGCACCCGTGGTGCCGGTTAAAATTCCTGTATTAGTAACCGCATCAATGCCACTGAAGTTGATGTCATAGCTGCTACCATTAGGATCGATGGTTACACCAAAGGCATTATTACCTTGAAGAGTAACTGCACCGGTTGCATCTACCGTGTCCGTATAATTAGTATCATCCGTATTCGCATTCACATTGCGAATACCTTTAAAGATCATGGAGTCAACGGTGATATCGCCTGTCAGGGAAAGCTGATAGCTATCTCCGTTATCAGCGGCACCAACGAGGGTGTTATTACCACCCGTCAGACTACGCATTCCTGCAAAAGTAATGCCTGAGTGCTTAACTTCATTATCCGCAGAAACGAGTTCCCACTGGTCGCTGGTCTCAGAGGTAACAGCTCCACTAGAGCCAGCATCAACAATACGATCAACACCGGAGAAGGTGATCGCTTTAGCGAAAACTTTGTTGGTATCTTTTACTGTATAAGCGATATCCGCACCCAGCAGATTACTCGCTACCGCTTCATTAATACCGGATATCGTAATATCGATAATATTGCCATCGGTAAAATCTGCTTTTACATTGTTGTCATCTAGCAAAAGAAGATTGCCATTAATAGCACTGGCATCTAGTGACGCAGTACCGTTACCCTCAATTGTGGTAAATCCAGTAAAGCGAATAGCATCAGCATCAATACGTCCATCACTAGTCAGGGCAAATTCATTATCATCGTTCTTACTTTCCAGTGTGCCCTGATTATCTGAAGCGGTGACTTTTTCTATATTGGTAAAGGTAATTCCGCTGCTTGTGGCTTCTTTATCTGTATTCGAGAGACTCCATGTACTGTTGGCTACAAGCGTACTAACGGTGTCAGTGCCCTCGCCGGTATCAATCGTTTTATTGAAGCCAGTAAAGTCAATACTATTGGCTGTGATTTTGTCAGCGGTACTGGCAATGATAAAGCTGTCGTCTATAGCCGATCCGACAATCTTGCCGTTTGAGTTGTTAATAAAGGCGACCTGTTCAATATCTTTGAACAGGATATTGGCATTGCGCAGCTCTTCTTGATTTCCGGTGAGATTTACATCAGTTTCTGTATTCAGTTGATCAGAAATGCCATCATTACTTGTGCCTCCAGCATTAACTTCTTCAATACCGGTGAAGCTGATACCGTAAGTATGTAATTCGCCACTAAGGAAACCAAACGTATCGGCCTCGTCGGTACCGATCAAAATATCTGTTGTGTTAACACCAGCATGTGCTCCGGCTTCCACTCGGGTAAGCCCATTGAAGTGCATTCCATCAACTTGGATCGCCGTTGTGCTATCAGCATTTTTTACAATTTGGTAGCTATCATTGCTATTGGACGCACCCTGCAGTATTCCATTACCGCCACTGAATATATCAGCATCATTGATGATGACATCGGCATGCTCTATCTGGTTATCACTTGTTGTGAGCGCCCAGTTTCTATTGTTAACACTACTGTTAATCGTGTCTGTAAAAGAGCTTGAGTCCACAGCGCTTAAAATATCAATACCGGTAAAGGCCATGCCTTTAGTATCAATCTGGGTCTTTTGCTGTCCATTATCTGTGTAAGCAGAAAGCGTAAATATTTCATCTTGGTCATTCCTGCCAACCAACTCGCCAACATTTGCCTGGATAGTTTCTACATCACTGAAGGCAATATTGTAGCCTGTGATCTCTTTATTCCCGGCCCCCAAAACCCACTGACTGCCGGTTTGCCCAGTACCGTCAATAATACTGTCTGTACCCGCACCGGTATTTAGACTTGAGATACCGGTAAAGGCTATCTCATTGGCCTTGAAGGCCTTGTCCCCAGTAATCTCGATCGTATCGGCTAAGTCTGAACCGACAAGGTTTTCACCACCAGTACCCGCTACCTCAATCTGTTTAAATAAGATATTGCTGGTAATCAGTTCTTTTGCGATTCCGGTGAGCGCAACCGTTTCTCCAGCCTTTGCATTCACGGTGTCGGCAATATTAGTATCGTTGCCGGCTAATACAGAGCTCACATCCGAGAACTGGATGCCTTTGCTGCTCAGCTTTTTATCGCCCTCTACGGTGAAGGTGTCTGCACCCGTGGTGCCGGTTAAAATTCCTGTATTAGTAACCGCATCAATGCCACTGAAGTTGATGTCATAGCTGCTACCATTAGGATCGATGGTTACACCAAAGGCATTATTACCTTGAAGAGTAACTGCACCGGTTGCATCTACCGTGTCCGTATAATTAGTATCATCCGTATTCGCATTCACATTGCGAATACCTTTAAAGATCATGGAGTCAACGGTGATATCGCCTGTCAGGGAAAGCTGATAGCTATCTCCGTTATCAGCGGCACCAACGAGGGTGTTATTACCACCCGTCAGACTACGCATTCCTGCAAAAGTAATGCCTGAGTGCTTAACTTCATTATCCGCAGAAACGAGTTCCCACTGGTCGCTGGTCTCAGAGGTAACAGCTCCACTAGAGCCAGCATCAACAATACGATCAACACCGGAGAAGGTGATCGCTTTAGCGAAAACTTTGTTGGTATCTTTTACTGTATAAGCGATATCCGCACCCAGCAGATTACTCGCTACCGCTTCATTAATACCGGATATCGTAATATCGATAATATTGCCATCGGTAAAATCTGCTTTTACATTGTTGTCATCTAGCAAAAGAAGATTGCCATTAATAGCACTGGCATCTAGTGACGCAGTACCGTTACCCTCAATTGTGGTAAATCCAGTAAAGCGAATAGCATCAGCATCAATACGTCCATCACTAGTCAGGGCAAATTCATTATCATCGTTCTTACTTTCCAGTGTGCCCTGATTATCTGAAGCGGTGACTTTTTCTATATTGGTAAAGGTAATTCCGCTGCTTGTGGCTTCTTTATCTGTATTCGAGAGACTCCATGTACTGTTGGCTACAAGCGTACTAACGGTGTCAGTGCCCTCGCCGGTATCAATCGTTTTATTGAAGCCAGTAAAGTCAATACTATTGGCTGTGATTTTGTCAGCGGTACTGGCAATGATAAAGCTGTCGTCTATAGCCGATCCGACAATCTTGCCGTTTGAGTTGTTAATAAAGGCGACCTGTTCAATATCTTTGAACAGGATATTGGCATTGCGCAGCTCTTCTTGATTTCCGGTGAGATTTACATCAGTTTCTGTATTCAGTTGATCAGAAATGCCATCATTACTTGTGCCTCCAGCATTAACTTCTTCAATACCGGTGAAGCTGATACCGTAAGTATGTAATTCGCCACTAAGGAAACCAAACGTATCGGCCTCGTCGGTACCGATCAAAATATCTGTTGTGTTAACACCAGCATGTGCTCCGGCTTCCACTCGGGTAAGCCCATTGAAGTGCATTCCATCAACTTGGATCGCCGTTGTGCTATCAGCATTTTTTACAATTTGGTAGCTATCATTGCTATTGGACGCACCCTGCAGTATTCCATTACCGCCACTGAATATATCAGCATCATTGATGATGACATCGGCATGCTCTACCTGGTTATCACTTGTTGTGAGCGCCCAGTTTCTATTGTTAACACTACTGTTAATCGTGTCTGTAAAAGAGCTTGAGTCCCCAGCGCTTAAAATATCAATACCGGTAAAGGCCATGCCTTTAGTATCAATCTGGGTCTTTTGCTGTCCATTATCTGTGTAAGCAGAAAGCGTAAATATTTCATCTTGGTCATTCCTGCCAACCAACTCGCCAACATTTGCCTGGATAGTTTCTACATCACTGAAGGCAATATTGTAGCCTGTGATCTCTTTATTCCCGGCCCCCAAAATCCACTGGCTGCCGGTTTGCCCAGTACCGTCGATAATACTATCTGTACCCGCACCGGCATTAAGAGTTTCGATGCTAGAAAAGGACAATTTTAGATGATTTACACTGGTCTCATCAGGATTTGTTGAGGTTGATACCAGATCAAATGCATTATTCCCAGTGATAAATACTTCATCTTGCCAATCACTAAGAACAAATATATCAGAACCACTGCCACCTAAAACGTTGAAAGTAGCTTGCGATGCACCATCAAAATAAATCTTACCAAGATAATTAGTTGAGCCCTCACCTTTTTGACCAACCTTTAATTCGAAGCTATCCCCTTCAAAAGCACCCTGATCATCTAAAATACCTAAAAAATTTATCTTGCCGTAATTATTAAAAGAGCCACCAGCAGATAAATTGATCTTATTAGCAACTATTTCTGCTGCCTTATCTCCATCCAGATTATTTTCGATATCCCCTTGAGCTATAATCTGAATATTCTCAGCAGTTATGGAACCAAAATAACTATCATTCAATACGGCCGATGCGGCATTAATGAAACTACCATCTGTTGCCACAGAAAAGTTTACTAGACCTTGAATAGTTCCGTTATTAATTACATCTGTTTTGGCAAGAATAGAGAGGCTACCAGCTCCACCAGCATCTACAGTTGCATCTTGGTGTATCATTACTCCAGCATGGGAATCTAGAGTTAATGTAGTATTACTGCTCCAACTCAAATTATTTCGAATACGTATTCCGTAAGTGAAATCACCAGAATAACTTTCATTACCACTATTCCAAGTAGCATTTGCAGCATTATTGGAAGTTGTTTTTACAGTTACGCTATTATTAGTTAAAGCGTTCTGTAATGTACCCACACTCATGCAGTTAGTTGTGCAATCAGGAACATCCTCTGAACTATCATCTAGAATATCGAACCAACCTGGATCTAATAGCCACTCTCCTGTAATTCCTTTGCCATGGCTTAAGGTAGAAACATACATGCCATCTTCACCAAGGTTAAGATAAACCTTACCTGAAGTTTCTACAAAACCACCATCACCACCTTGCTTACCTGACTCGGCTAAAATAGTCCCGGCAAAATTCGTAGTATGGTCGGCCCAAACAATAACCTCACCACCATCGCTTTCGCCTAAACCACTCGTGTCAATATGAGCATCTTCAGTGACTGTTGTTTTTTTGGCATTACGAATCCGGGAATTCTTTCCTTGATAATCTCCACCGATTAATACTTCACCACCACCAGCCGTGCCACGGGCATCTATGGTGCCGCTGACCAGAACTTCATCACCGAGAACCATGGCCTGACCGCCCCGGCCAGCGCTACCACGCATATCAATCGCACCTCTGTGCTCTGCAGTATCACCCTCGAGCACCACCTGACCGCCCGTGGAACCAGCGGCTTGTAACTCGCCACTATTGATTACACTGGAGCCGGAACCAAATAAACGGATTTTTCCACCGCTGGTGTCGATTCCCTGGGCTTTAATTGTGCCTTCGTTATTTACTGCAGCAGTAAATAAGTCACCGGATACGCTCGCCTCTAATAGAACCTGAGCTCCATCGATATTACCTTCATTTAAAACGGCGCTATCGACGCCCAGTTCATTTTCCATCACCTCTTTAGTGACTTGTACACCGATCATGCCATCGGCATCGAAGGTAAGTATTGCTTCATCTGCGGCGGCCAAACTGACCAGCTCTGCGCTAATCAGACCTGACGAGGCGTTGGTGACTTGTTTACCTACCAATACAGCACTGGCTGCATTGATAACACCTTTATTTACAACAAAGCCCGCGGAGCCGTCCTCCCCCTTAAAGGTAAAGTCGCCATTCATAAAATCCTCTGGGCTCATATCGAGCCCAGAGGCGGTAATGGCACCAACATTAATAGTGGCACTTTCGGTAAAGAGCACTCCGCGCGGATTTACTAGAATAACGTGGCCATTGGCTTCAATGGAGCCATGAATCGTACTAGCACTTTGATCCAAAATTCGGTTGAGTACGACTGAGGAGGTATTTGGCTGAAGAAACTTAACCAACTCTTCAGCACTTAGATTAAAAGAATCCCAATCTATCGAGAGCAGATCAGTATTTTGATCGATTGTGGTGGTCGTACCATTCACATCGATTGTGCCACTACCACCGTTTACCACACCGCCTTCCGGGCCTGCATGTGCCAGAGGGCTTAGTAAGCCTGCAAACATGCCAGCATACGCTAAGCGAGATACCTTGATTGCAGAAGTCAGTTTTTTCAGTTCAAGAGTATTTTTTTTGGCTTTCATACCGGTACCTTGCATAGAGCGGTCAGGTCAGCTTCAGCTATCGATGATATTCTGAATTATTAGTTATAAAAAATGGAAAAATCGGCATAGACCATAGGCTGATCTATATCTTCACCAGTACCTTCGATGGAAGAGGCTTTTTCAATAGGCCAACCGACTGATACTTTGCTGGAGAAAAATTCGTTCCAGGTAAACTTGAACAGCAGACCACCTCCGGCAAGCCTGGCCCAGTCATCCTCTTTCCCTGATTTATAGTTATTCACAATGCCGTAACCCACATCGGCAAATAATGCAATTTGCATCATATCGTTTAGGCGCTGACCAAATAAGATAGGGTTCACCACTTCGGGGAAACTGGGATACCATTCGGCAGATAAAAGTCCGGCCCTATCAGCAGAAAAGTCTCGTACATCAAAGGCTCTAACTCCATTAGCCCCCCCCAAGGAAATCTGCTCAAACGCAGGCAGGGGATTATCGCTTTGCTGTATACGGCTTTTAATTATTAGGCGAGACTGATCATTAGTGAACGGCATCGGCAAAAATAGTAGTGAGCTACTATTTAACGACACTTTGGTAAAATGGTCACCGCGCGCTGCTTGCAACTTACCTTCAAGTTCCCTTTGATGCTCACCATATTGAATATTGGTACTCAATATATTAAGCATGGAAATAGCACCACTGGAGAGGTGGTCCATGTAAAAACCTAGCTCACCACCGTATACATGATCACCAGGCTCATCAAATTTGGTAATTGCACGTAGATTGGACTTTTTATCAGTGAGTCCAAAAGAGCCCGTCAAGTTGAAGCCCCGTGAACGACGAAATTTATGATCCACTGTAAGCGCGTAACTGGTATTGTCACCATGAATATCGAGCACATTTACAGGGTTATCTGGATCCTCAACATCACGCAATACAAAGTCATTGTAATCTGCTGTTAACTCAAGCCTAGTGCGCGGTCCAAATAGTGGAAGGCTGTATCTTAGCTGGCCAAGATCAGAACCGAAGTCCGAATCAAAATCGGAAACATTAGTCGATTTCAAATAGCCAATGGTAAGTGCATCTCCAATACCCAGAGGATTCAACCAGTCTACGGTTGTATAAAATCTCTGGTCACCAGTATAAGCTGATCCGTGGTTATCCACCCTAAATGAAGTTTTCCAGCTAGACGCATCGCGTACTTTCAAGTTGAGCTTAGTTTCACCAGGATTTTCACCTGCACTAAAATAGCCGGTAACATTTAAGCCTGGCAGATCATTTAGAAGGTAAAGACCCTCTTCTATATTATCGTGATTAACTAGCTTACCTTTTTGTTTCTCAAAGGGCTTAGCCAGCTGTTCCAGAGCATATTCTTTATTATCCTCAGCAGCGACCTGCCCCAACAATCCCTCTTGAACCGTCAGAGTTACAACGCCATCCTCAACATCTTGGGCAGGAATTTGTACCTGAGCGAGAAAAAGTCCTTGGCGACGATAAAAATTAGTCAGTTCCGCAGCAATTTCTTCCAGATCAGCGTAACTCAAACCACGCTCTTTATTCTGCTTCTCAATGACACTGACGAGTTTTTTGAGTTCAGCAGGCCCCAAACCACCTGGATTAAATTGGGCTTGCATATTACCCAATAAAACTGCTAACTCCTCTAGGTTATCAACCGTATAACCGCTAGCGAGGATTTTATCCTCTTTCATAAATTTGACGCGAAGTTTTTCTGCCATCTCTTCGACAATTTCACGTTCAATACCAAAATCTGGGTATTCTTCTAACCTATGAAACTTAAACTCTTTTACAGTAATTCTTGGGCCTTGATTACGTTGAGAGATATCTGGAATCTCAGTATTCAAATTTGGATCTTCCGCTTCATAGGTGCGCTGCAGGAAGTCCTTGGTTACGTCCGCCTCATTAACTGTTGGCGTATCCTGGTCAAAAGCCTGCTTTACACGACTGCGAAAACTGGAACCCTCGTCTTGAGCATAAACAGGCAAATTTGATAGCAGGAAGCCTGCGCCCACAAATAGCGCCAGCTTACTTTTTCCAGGCCCAAGCATAAATCCCCCAAATTACTCATATTTATTTGGCCGAATCCAGCCTTCACATGGCTAGAAAAGGCGTATTTTTTATTAATTCACATCTCTAACGATGCGAAAGCCTGTTAATTCATCTGCGAGTCCTGCATGCAACCTTTTGGATGTAGCGAGACAACGGCTCATGGGGTCTTGTCGATTACCGCCAAGCGCAAGTAACTCCCCGTCAGTACCTTTCGCCCACTCTTGAACATTGCCCACAGCATTCACTAGGCCAAATCTGTTTGTCGATCCGTCCTGGGCTGGTACCAACTCGACCCCTTTCTCAATACCGCCATACTTTAAATGGCAGTTGCGATCTGCAACCTCTTCCTCGCCATTAGCACTGGCAGCCGCAAACCACTCTTGCTCTGATGGGAGGCGATAACGGTACCCCGTCTCATCGGATAACCAGCTGATATACGCTTCTGCATCTTGAAGAGTTAAGTTATTGGCTGGCAGATCGCCCGCGGCGATATCGATGGCTGCACATTGCTTGGTTGCACTACAATAGTGCTCGAGGTCTCGGTTACTTACTTCATACTTTCCAACTGCCAAGGGCCGACCACTCACACCTCGAACCACTACCATTGCTGGCCCCTTGGTACCATCTGCAAGACGATCGCGACAGCTGTAGCGATCTCCCCTGCCACCGCTACCTGGGATTAGGTGTCCACAAAAATCCAGCTTGAATTCTTTGAGGGGCTGATAACCAGGCAGGAGCGCCCTGAACTCATCGACTAGAGCCTCTGTCCTTAGTGGGTCTTCAGCACCCAATTTGGTGGCACAGTTATTAAGCTCTTCACCAACAACCGGACGAATCTGTCTGGCTTTAACACTATCTAGCCCTGCCAGCTGAGATAACTGCGCTCCCACAGCGGCGACATTCATATCAAAGCCACAGGTAAGTGTGGATTCCATATTGGCCAGAACAGTGTCGATTTGCCTGTTTTTAATAGAGGCCAAGCGTCGGCGTTCAGCGCGTTCTTCCGCAAGACGAATGCGCTCAGCCTCACGCTCTGCCTCTAGGCGCTCAGCCTCCAAGCGAGCTCGCAGGTTCTCTCTATCCGTAGCCAGCTGGGATTTGATCGCAACAGCCTGGCTGGATACGCCATACCAGCTGGCAGCGCTTTCCAGCATGGAATCCGCTTGATCCAGATTACCCAGGTTTAACTGACCGGTAGCCGCGGCGAGAAACAGCTCCGAAATTTCACGGCGTTTATTATCGAGAAATTCTTCATCGCTGGGGTTAAGCTCAGAATACTCATGAAGCTCCAAGCGAAGGTCCTTTTCCCAGGCTGGAGTAAGGATACTCAGTGACACCAAACGATTAATCGCTTCTTTTTTATCACTGATTCGCCGCTGTAGTAGCTCCTCCTGGAGCTTCTTTTCAAGCTCAATCTTTACTCTTTCTTGCTCAGCTGTATTCTGCTGTTCCAAGTGGCTATAGCCCACCCCAGCACCTACAAGCACCATGGTGAAAGCCCCACCTAATACCCACTTCCAGGTATTGCTGACAAAAAACGCCTGGACAAATTTTTCTACTGTGTCAGTACGATCTTCTCGTTTTAGCTGCAGAGCGGCCTCAAGAGCACGCCACTCCCGTCGATTTAACCCCCTGATACGTTTCGGGCGTAGCTTCTTTTCTAAGGCCTTGTCGGCGGGAACCTTGTCATAAGGATGCCGGCCACAAAATAGCTCGTAGGCCACACAGCCCAGGGCATAGACATCATCAGATGGAGCGGGCTCCCCCCCTTTCAGCATCTCGTAACTGGCATAGGCGGGCGTCAAAGCTCCCAGACTGCCGGCATCAAAAACCGTAGTCTCGCCAGTTTTATTGGCGATCCCCCCTTCAGATACGGCTCGAGCAATACCGAAGTCAAAAACCTTCGCACCTTTCTTACTGGTAACAAAGATATTGCCAGGCTTAAAGTCGGAATGGACGATCTTATGGGAATGGGCGTAAATGAGGGCCAGGGAAATATCAGAAAAAACAGAGCGCGCCTTTTCGGGTTCCAGCCCAACATCCGCATGCTCTCGCAGGAGTTTGTCAAGCGGTGCACCCTCGAGAAACTCCATGGTCATAAAGACCCGATCACCATCGCGGTCAAAATCGTAAACCGTTACGATGTTGGGGTGGGCCAGCGTTTGTGACTTACGCGCTTCGCGCTGTAAGGAAATAAAGGCATCAGGATGTTTCTGGAAATCATCATTTAACAGCTTGATTGCTACATAAGGCTCGCTGTCATTCGCTTCCAGCTTACGGCGATCAAGTGCCTTATAAACAGCTCCCATACCGCCAACCCCAAGGAGCTTATCTAGCTCAAATCGCCCCTTGATCACTGTTTTGGTTACAGCGCCAGATGGCAATGGCTCAAAAGAGTCAGAAGTATCAATAGGGTTTGCAGAAATTCCACCAGAAAGTTGGCCCAGCTCTTTCTTTTGGCCGGTATTCTTTCGAGGTGCAGGGCTAAAAACTGTTGCATCTGGATTAAACCCAGATGCAGCAGAGGGCAGTATTGCCTGCGCACCCCGCACCGGAGGGTGATCATTTTTCCCAGTGGAGTCCTGATTAACAACGACGGTTACGTCGCCATCATCTGTCAGTCCCTTTTTAGATTGATCCGGTCCGGGCAGATTGCCGTTCGGCCGAACAACACGTGTCTTATCGTTCAATTCCGCCTCCATGGGAAAGCTTTTCGACACATCCAAAGACCGTAACAAAATATTGCTACGGGCAGGTTGTCAAGCTAAATAAGGGGCAAAGTATATCGAACAGCCTTTTAGGCAACAATGAACAGGTAAGCAAATATATTTGACTATATACCGTTTTGAAAAAACTACTCGACAATTACAGACTCAGAAGAGAAACTGATACTGAAGACAAATAATTACACCTTCTTACAAGCTCACCTGACAAAAGAAAATCCATAACTTAAAATATTTTGTTAACGTGATTCCGTTAACAATTCTTAATATTTTTTCCTCAAATACTCATTTTTTTTGACATCAAGCTTTTCTGTTCAATAGAAAATTAATTAGTGTCAGAGTCGAATAAGCGCAGACGGCATACCTCCAGCAATCAATATACTCCCCTGGATAATTAGTGCCAGAGTCGATTTTATAAGCTGAAATTTCGGTTTTTTTTTGTATTTCACTCTGTTTAAATTACCTCAGTTGTCATTGCGACACCATCTGAGTTACCGCACTAATTCGGTAGCAAGGAACTAACCACCAATATCTCAAGCCAACAAAGAGGGATTTCCCATGGCTATTTACATGAACTTCAACAGCCTCGCCACTAAGGGTAACGTTACTGCCAAGGGCTACGAAGACTGGATCGAAGTTGACAGCTTCAACTTTGGTGTTGGTCGCGGTATCACTATGGAAGCCGGCGCTACCTCCAACCGTGAAGCTTCTCGTCCGAGCCTGAGCGAAGTTACCTTCACCAAGCGTATTGACGCTGCATCTGGTGGCCTGTTTAAGGCTTCCGTAACTGGTGACGAAGGCGTACCTGTTGAGATCCACGTTGTACAAACTGGCGCTAACTCTGTAGAAAAGTACGCTGTGTATAAGCTGGAAAACGTACTGATCTCCTCTTACAGCATCGGCGCTTCTGCTGGCGGCGCACCTCAGGAATCCATCTCCCTGAGCTTTGCCAAGATTGAGGCTGACCTCAATCACGCAGACAAATCCAACAAGAACCCCAAAAACATGCGTGTTGGATACGACCTCACTACTGCTACTCCGCTGTAATAGGTCTATACCCTTTTGGGATAAGATGGCCTGCAGAATCTCTGCGGGCTGTCTACAGGTCTTTAGCTGAATGCTCATTGAGTTTTCAGCTAAAGATCTGCAAATCTGCTAGTTTCTCATTTCTTTCAGGCACCGTAGGGATAGTTGGGGCTGCCCATGGCTACACTCAATCAAGATAAAAGAATGATTACGGTCGATAGCCCGGTTGGCACAGATGCGCTAATTGCTACGACCCTGCAAGGCGAAGAGCATATATCTAAGCTTTTCCGCTATGAAGTGCAATTGCTTTCTGATGACCATGCTATTGAACAAAAGGATATTGTTGGCAAACCGGTAACAGTTTCCATTCACCACTCTGAAACACCTCGCCATATCAATGGTTACGTTACCCAGTTCTCTCTACATGATGTTAATGCTGAGGGTGTACGCAGTTATAGCGCCATTTTGCAACCGGGTCTGTGGTTTACCAGTTTGGCCGGCAGCAACCGAGTCTTTGAAAACAAATCTGCCAAGCAGATTCTAGAAGAGGTTCTGGGAGAATATAGCCGAGTAATAAAACTCACGTTAAAGTTAAATGCTGAGTACATTACCCGTGAATATTGTGTTCAGTTTGACGAGAGCGACTTTGATTTTATCAATCGCCTGATGGCTGAAGAAGGCATATCCTACTATTTCAAGCATTCCACAGGACAGCACGAACTCGTTCTTTGCGATGATTCTCAAGACTTTTATGATTGTGAAAGCGCTGACATTGAGTATGACGGTGGAGGCGGCCATCCAACCAAAAATACCGTAAGTAGCTGGAGAAGAAACTTCAACTATCACGGTGGTGGGTTTGAGCTTAAAGATTATAGCGAGTACACAGCAACTAAAGACAACAAGCAGCAGGTAAAAACGACCAGCCAGCTTAATGATGTTGCAAATTATATGCGCGGCCTCTATGGCTTAAACCATTTCCAGGTTGATGGTGAGCACAAGCACAAATTTACAGACAGCTATCACAAAGCACTTGCCGAACGGGCAATGGAAGCGCAAGAAGCACTTTTTGATGTAAGCCACGGTCGCAGTGATTGCCCCTCCTTTACTGCAGGCGGTCGTTTCAATTTCGATCACTCATTATCTTCTGAAAAGGGCAAATATCTTATTACCTCAGTGCATACTTCTGCAGCAGATGGAAATGGTATTGATACCCACTTCCACAACACCTTTAGCTGTATACCTTCTACGGTAATGCCACGCCCGCAGCCCAATGTATGTGCGAAAAAAATCCATTCACCACAGGTAGCACGAGTTTTAGAGGTCAAGGCTACAGCTTCAGACAG
Organism: Microbulbifer variabilis; assembly: GCF_023716485.1. Taxonomy (NCBI): domain Bacteria; kingdom Pseudomonadati; phylum Pseudomonadota; class Gammaproteobacteria; order Cellvibrionales; family Microbulbiferaceae; genus Microbulbifer; species Microbulbifer variabilis. The sequence continues at coordinate 328,378 of NZ_CP092418.1, read as the reverse complement.
CTCACAGGATCCCTATACACAGCTCAAAGTTAAATTCCCCTGGAACTCTCAACAGAACAGCTGTTGGGTAAGGGTAATGCAGTCCTTTGCCGGTAAGAACTGGGGCGCGAATTTTGTTCCAAGAGTTAACCAAGAAGTCGTTGTTACCTATATCAATGGCGATCCGGATCGGCCATTGATTACCGGGGCGGTTTATAACGGTGATAACCCTGGGCCCAACTACACAGCGACTCAAAGTGGTTGGAAAACCGAGTACGAGGGCAGCACTTTCAATGAGCTTAGGTTTGATGACAAGGGTGGCAATGAAGAAATTTATATGGAAGCTGGCAAGGATCATAACTTTGTGATCCATAACGATCAAACCGGAAAAATTGAAAACCAGCAAACACTAGAAATCAAACAGGATCGTAGTATTACCGTCACGGATGGTAGCGAAGTTGTCACCATTGCCAAAGGTGACCAAAAACTCAATGTCAATAAGGGCAACCAGGTTGTCACTATCGGTTCAGGCAACCATACCCTTAAAGTGAGTAAAGGCACCCAAACAACCGATGCCATGGGTGCTATCAAGATATCCTCCAAGGCTTCAATTGAGTTAAAGGTTGGCGGCAGCAGTATCAAGCTAACGCCGGCAGGTATTACCATCAAAGGAACAATGCTCTCCTGCAAAGGAGACGCGACGGCTGAAGTTAAAGGCGGTGGTATGCTTACCTTAAAAGGTGGCGTTACCATGATCAATTGATGGGATTAAACAGCAGATGACTGACCTGATCAAAGTACAAGCGTTAACTGCAGCTGAGCTCCTTGAGAACTTTGAGGTTAGTGAGGAGGCGGAAGAGCATCTGGTGCCAGATACCGCACCTGAAGTTAGCATTAACCAACTGATAGAAGCTGGCCTCTATCCGGATGCAATAAAACTACTAGCCCACGGACTGCCAAAACGAGAAGCGGTATGGTGGGCCTGCCTTGCGGCACGCGATATACAAAGTCCTGAGACTGACGAAGACAACGTTAGTGCACTGATCGCAGCAGAAACCTGGGCTAAAAAACCCAATGAGGAGTCGCGATTAAAGTGTAAAACACTGGGTGATAAAACCAAACACAAGACGCCCGCAAGCTGGGCAGCAACCGCTGCCAGCTGGTGTCACGGCAGCCTCGCAGCCGAAGGCGAGCCTGTGGTTGAACCGCCAGAACACCTCTATGCGCACGCAGTGGCTGGCAGTATTACATTAGCAGCAGTCTTATCTGACCCAGTAGACCCCGCCAAACGCTTTGATCGCTATATGAAACAGGGTCTGGATCTGGCCCGTGGCGGCAATGGAAGAGTGAAGGATTAAATTATGGGCAAGCCAGCTTCACGTATCACCGATATGCATGTGTGCCCCATGGTTACTGGTACCGTACCTCATGTAGGCGGCCCTATTCTCAGCCCAGGTGCTCCAACAGTAATCATCGGCGGCATGCCATCCGCAACTGTTGGCAGCACTTGTACTTGTGTGGGACCACCAGATACTGTTGCTATGGGTAGCACTACCGTAATGCTACAAAAAAAACCAGCTGCCCGTATGGGGGATACAACTGGACATGGAGGGAAGATTGTTATTGGGTGTCCAACAGTATTAATTGGTGGTTAACCACTCACAGTGGCCTTTGCTTAACTTAAATAAGAGCAAAAAAATAATTTAAGGGACAATAAATTTATTTAATAACACTTATAAGACAAACTCTGTTTGTCATGACGTGCAAATTAGCAGTATAAATTAAAAAAATTAGAAAAGACCATAAAAGCCAAAAATATAATACAACTCAATTAAGTATAAGGTCTTTTATGTCTAAGTTGCTCCAAAAATATCTCGATTAGTTTTTCGTATTTATAATCTTTTACTTCGAGAAGAACTGCTTAGTCAACTACAAATACATACATTCATACCCAAAAGTGAAAATCTACTGGCTGCCAACAAACTTTCCTATTGAAGTAAATAAGAGCCATAGCTTTATGACAATCAACAACCATAAAAGGAGGATTTTATGGGACTCTGTATTGATTCAACCAATGTTGCATTTATTAATCAAGTTAGAAACGCTTTAACTGTTCTTCTTGGGCAAGCCAATGCCCTAGCATATTCTGCAGAAAAATATCACTTCGGTGCTCGTACGGTTACTCGAATTACACGGGGTGTTGGTATGACCAATGCACTCTTACAGCTACCTCAAAGTGCAACCCTTGTTTCTCGGATTATTGCCAGCCCACATGATACAAGAATAACTGAAAGTGCGGGATTAGCGGCAGTTCCAGATAAGTGGTTAAAAGATAGGGTATGGAGTAACTTTAAGTATTACGTCCCACTGGTTAAACACGATCAAGGTTTCATGGGAAAAGTAATGAGCACAGGAGCCAGTGCATGTGTCCACTGGAATAACACAGTTCAGACTACCACAAACCTCAATCAAAATGGCACTGTGACTGATGGCGGTGCTTGCCCTATTTTTATCACGTTGGCACATGAGCTCGGCCACGCTGATCGAATAAATCGTGGAGTTTATTTAAGTGGCGCAACTGAAATTACTTGCTTAGTAGATGAGCGTCAAAACATGCTACATAATGTTCAAGTAACCCAACCATCACGATTCTTTAGGGCTCGCGTAAATACTGGCGGGGCAAGCATTAGAATTCCAGATCTCAATAGAACCGTCAACAACCCAAATAATGTTATTACTACGAGAACCCAAGGCTGGATTTGGGTAACAACTGAAAGAATTCTACTTGAAGAGCTAGCTAATGTAGGGGGCCTAAGCGATGACAACAATGTTCTACCTAATGACCCACTGACAATTTCAGAAAATACTATTCGTGTTGAACATGGTATAGCTAGACGAAGAAAATATGGCAGCATTGGACAGGTGAATTAAGCTATTGCACAAAGTAAAAAACCTTAGGCACCCCTTTAAACATAGAAAAATTTACCAAATTCTCCAGCAAGAAAATTATTTGAATAATCCATATAGTTTATGAAGCTTCACTTGTATATTTTTCAGGAATTATATCCAAACACAACGCCAAAACAGATAAAAATTAATATAAATTAAATGAATTCACGTAGCGTTTTTTAATTAAGGTATTGGATACATCATGAATAGCCCAGGAGTTTAGCACTACTGGGCTAATTTCCAGATTATTCTACTTTATAGGCGAAATCACCCTCTTCAGTCGCAGACACTTTAATTGCCTTAACCTCTTCACCTTTCGCCATTTTATCCAAACATTCACTGGCCAATTCTGGTAATAAAGTTTTATTTAGAATTACCTCAATGTTGCGGGCTCCAGTATCTGCTTCATGGCAACGCGCCACAATATTGATAAGTACATCCTCATCATATGAGAAAGAAGCGCCATAGTGTTCACGAACACGCTTCTCAATCTTACGCATATTGATTTTACAAATTTCAACCAGATTCTCATCATCCAACGGATAGTAGGCAACCACATTAGCACGGCCAAGAAATGCTGGTTTGAACTTCTGTAGTAATTGGGGGCGTATATTATCTAGTAGTACATCTGGTTCTGGCTTTTCCTCTACCTGGCTGAATATAGCTCTAATGGCATCCTCACCAGCATTAGAGGTCATAATGATAACGGTATTCTTAAAGTCGATATCACGCCCTTCACCATCTTTGATGGTACCTTTATCGAACAGGTTGTAGAAAATATCCTGTACGCCGGGATGGGCCTTCTCCATCTCATCCAGTAGGATTACGGAGTAAGGTTTACGCCTAGCAGCTTCGGTTAGAACTCCTCCTTCCCCATACCCTACATATCCGGGAGGAGACCCTAGCAGCATAGATACTTTGTGTTCCTCTTTAAATTCGGCCATGTTTATCGTAGTGATGTTTTGCTCACCACCAAACAACTCATCGGCTAAAGCCAATGCAGTCTCAGTTTTACCTACGCCACTAGTGCCGCAAAACATAAATACACCAACTGGCTTGCGTGGATCAGTCAATCCTGCCCGTGAAGTACGAATTGCCTGAGCAACAGCCTCGATTGCATGGGGTTGACCAATCACACGCTTGTTCAGGCGCCCAGCCAGAGTTTTCACAGCTACGATTTCATCACTGACCATTTTCCCAACAGGAATACCTGTCCAGTTGGCAACCACCGCAGCGATAGCCTGCTCATCAACAGATGGCTGCATCAAAGGTGTATCACCTTGTATTACCTCAAGCTCTGCAGACAGGCTTTTCAATTGTTGCTGATAGTCAGCTAAAAGCGCTGAATTGGGCTCCAGATTTTCACTCTTTCCTTTCATAAATTCGGAGTCAATTTGATCTCGAATTTTTTGTATCTGTTCAATCAGCTCATTTTCTTGAACAAGCTGTTGTTTTAATGAGGATAATCTCTGCTCTTCAGTCAGCTTGAATTCTTTCAGTTCTGTCAGCTGTTCTTCGTGCTCACCCATCGCTGCATTTTCACGTTCCAACTTAGCAAGCGTTGTGTTAGTCCGCTCAATATTAATTTGAGCATCTTCAATAGCGCCAGGAGTAGCTGATTGGCTCAGGGCCACGCGGGCACAGGCGGTGTCCAGCAAGCTTACAGATTTATCAGGTAGTTGACGCCCAGGAATATAGCGGTGGGATAACTTAACCGAAGCAATAACTGCCTCGTCAAGTATGCGTACTTTATGGTGTGCTTCAAGAGTAGTGGCAATTCCACGCATCATATCAATGGCATTTGCTTCACTGGGCTCTTCAACTTTTACAACCTGAAAACGCCGAGTCAGAGCAGGGTCCCGCTCAAAGTATTTCTTATATTCAGCCCAGGTCGTGGCTGCCAATGTTCTCAGCTCACCTCGCGCTAAAGCGGGTTTAAGCAGGTTGGCCGCATCCCCCTGCCCTTCCTTACCTCCTGCACCAATCATGGTGTGAGCTTCATCAATAAACAAAATAATAGGCGTTGGGGAGGATTTGACCTCTTGAATCACAGATTTAAGACGATTCTCAAACTCGCCCTTTACGCTAGCACCGGCCTGAAGTAAGCCCAGGTCCAGCGTCCGAACTGCTACACCACGTAGAGGCTCAGGTACATCTCCACTGGCAATTCGTAAAGCAAAGCCTTCAACTACGGCTGTTTTACCAACACCTGCCTCACCAGTGAGAATCGGGTTGTTTTGTCGACGACGAGTGAGGATATCAATACACTGCCGAATCTCTTCATCTCTGCCTAGAACTGGGTCAATCTCCCCCTTCTTCGCTCTTTCAGTCAGGTTGACGGTATACTTATCGAGAGCTGGCGCTTTACTAGCGGCGGCCGCTACGGCAGCAGCGCCATCATCAGTTGCGCTGACAGTACCAATATGACTCGACTCACCACTTTGCCCAAACATCGCCCGGGCAGTTTCACGAATAGACTCAGGCGCTATATTTTTAAGCTCTGGACAAGATTCTTGAATTTGTCGACGTGAAGTCTCTTCCAACAGCAGAGCTGCGAGGAAGTGTCCAGAACTGATTGCACGGTGCCCATAGTCGATAGACGCCAGCATCCAGGCATTCTTTGCCGCTTCGACAATTGTCGGAGATAGTGCAGGAGGTCGGCTACTTCCCGAGCGGAATCCAGCTATAGAGGAGGCAAGCTGTTTAGCAAAATTTGCCGGATTACAGTCATGTTTTTCCAGTAGGTGATAAAGGTCTGTATCTGATTGATCTAATAATTTAAGCAGCCAGTGCTCAAGTTCAACATTGTATTGATTTTGAGATAAACAAAGGCCGGCTGCGCCTTCAAGAGAATCACGCATATGCGGTGTCATAGTATCAACAAGCCGCTTCAAATCGATATTTATCACAGTAAAAAGATCCTTTTAAAAATTATTGTTAATGAACAATTATGCTGCTGGCAAGGCTTCATCAGGCGACATATTTTCAGCACTTAAGGTAATCTGTATGAGTTCTGCTGATTCCTGTTCACTGGCCATATGTGTATTCCACCCTAAAAGAGGTTCATGATCAGATTTTTTGTTTAACTGAACAGGCGAAACTTGTTGCGCAGGTAAAGATACTGATAGCTCGAAGTCCAACTCAATCCCAGCACTTAGTTTGATAAAGGCTTTAAGGGATTCCAGTTTCTGAGTTCCCGGGGCAATAGTCATAAATTGTTCATAAGCCATTGGTTCGATGACTATTCGAAATTTATTTTGAGCTTGGAAACAGTGCGTACCCAGAATTGTGTTTACCCCTAGACAGTTATTTACTCCACTGGGAGCTTCATCACAAGGCAGGCGACAGAGAATGTCTTTCGGTAATTCATCCCACTGCCCCTGAAATTGCTCTATAGCGACATCCAAACCAAAGAAATGCTTAATCATGCTGGTCAGCGCAGCTGCAGAGCAACGTCCTTGCCCCAAATGGCCTGCCATGCCCAAAAGAGCTTCATCGGGAATTGGCAATCGATAGCGCATCTCGCTAGTACCCAGGCCCGCCAAAGAGGCAATCGCCTGTGTAAAAATATCTGGAACCCTTTCATTGCGTAAACGCTGGCGTTCATAGTTCACAGGCAATTGGTATTTATGCCATGCTTTATAAAGTAGAGAAGTATGACGGTGATTAAACATATCGAGAAAATCCCGCAGAGCGGTATTATTTTCTCTGAGCTCTTTTTGAACTATTTCCGTCAGGTAGTAGGGCATTACACCCTGACTCCCTATAAGACCAGTAAAGCCAACCTCCATATGCCATTGACTAACTTCTTTATCTTGTATTTCTACATTATTACTGGTCTTTTTTTCCAGACGTAAAACGTCTGAGCCAATAAAAGATAAACCGGTCTGGGCGCTGAAGCGAACCATTTCCTTCGCCGGTGGAGCCGCACTGGCAATAGGTTCATCGCAAAATCCGCCATCCGCCAAAGACACAGCACGCTCCAGGATACGCACCGCCTGATAGAATTCGAAATGATAGGGCTCTCGACGCAGCCGCTCTATTACAGTAAAGCTTTTTCGCCGGCGCGAGGTGGCCATCTTTTAAGTTCTCCATCTCTGCCACTCATGGTAGCAATCAATTTAGTAAATGAATTAATAGAACAATATAAGCCAAGAAAACGTTCAATGATGCTGGCAAATAATAAAGGGCTAGTGCCAGTGAGCATCATCGAGTCAAGTTCAATTTCTACCTCAGTTCCCCGACAAAGAACGACGCTTTGATCAATCTGGATAGGAGCAGTAATGGGTTTCGTATTCAGCTTTAATAAAGATTCAATCAAATTACGGGTACTGGCTGAATCCCTAAAATCATACAGTCTGAAAATTTCTTTGAGGGCATCACATCCCTGACTTCCAGATAAGGATAGATGATTCAAGTTCAGGTGTGATATCAGCTTCCAGTAGCCTCGCTCTCTTCTCGGAGGCCTCAATGTCGCTGTTGGTGCCACAACACAGCTAATTCGTTTCGCTGGGACATCACCATCAACTACTTCAAGATAAGGTTGAGAGTTGCCACTGGGTAACTTCTTAGGCAGATTCCGATTACAACAAGTTAATTTAATATCGAGTGTTTGATCATTAATCCTGTGCGGATTGAAATCTAAATCGACGAGACTCAAATCAACTTCGGAAGCCTGCTCATTGCGATGCTCCCCTTCTATAACTTCACGACGCCGACTGAACCAAAATGCTGACTGTTCCGCGTGGTGTTGGCTATGCTTAATCCCGTAGAAAGGTCTATATTTAGTGGTTTCACCATCACCATCTGTGGCAGCCACTTCATCAATAGAATATATTTCCAGTCCATCGCTACGACGAGCATCTGCTATAACATGATATTCATACTGGGTATGGGTGAGCGGTATAGGATCTGCACTCTGCTTAAATAAATTAATAACAGGCGTACAGCCGAGTGCAAACATACTTGGAACCAATTGTTTTTCCAGTTCCTCATGCGTCTCTGAAAGATAAAAATACAGGTTCAATGTATCTGCATAACTATCATTCAAAGCCCCCTGTAAATTTTCAATATCCAAGAAGAGAAATTTTTCTGGAAAAGCAAAATATTCGGTAAGCAACCTGTAACCGATGAATGCTGTATCTGGATATGGTAGTAAACCTTCTTCTACATTCATCCCGACCTGGCAAATATCCTCTGGGGATAGAAAAGTCGGTTTTGGATCACTCTCTCCATTTGCCACAACCAGCTTTACACATTTGGTTAAAAGCAGATCATAGAGGCTATACACATGTGTCGCTTGACCACGCAAGAAGAATCTTATTTTTTCGGGATTCATCTCCGCAAAGCTCAGGTCAGGACTCAAAGCTTTAAGGGAGAGCTTAAGAACGGCGTTTGCTCCCTGAATCTCATTACAACCAGGAGCAATAAACGGGCGTGGCATTAAGCTTGCACTGACCGGTTGAAACGGATTAATTTCCACCGGATAACAAGTTGTAAACCTGCAAGTTTGTCCCTGAAAGCTGTCACTTTCCAATAACGTTTTTGCATCAACCTGCGTTATTGCATCAAGGTCTGAATCCGGTTCAAATTGAACGATCGCACATGATGGAATGGGTCGTAAATAATGTGGATACAATGTTTCCAGCATTGCATCTGTAAGTTCAGGGAAATCATCACTAAGTTTTTGTTGAACCCTGGCATTCATATATGCAAAACCAGACAACAAACGCCCCACAAGCGGATCATCTACTGTATCTGCATCTAACTGCAGTCGTGATGCAGCTGCAGGGTGCATACGTGCAAACTCAGCGGATGTTTGCTGAATAAATGCGAGCTCTCGCTCATAGAGATCTATTAATTTTTCACTCATTACATAATCTCAGACACGTCTACCATTTGTGTTACCGGGTTTAAGGCAGAGTCAAATACGATAACCTCAGATGCAGGATTAACATGCAATACTGCTTCTACACGAAAACGTATGCTGGGATCTTCCACATCTACCTTATCTTGAGTGGTAACTTTTACAGAGCGAATTCTTGGTTCAAAATGTAAAATTGTCTTCTCAATATCCCGGCAGAATTGTTTTCGACTGTCTAATGAGGATAAATTGACAGTAGACAGATCTGGCAGACCATAATTTATATTTGACTCGTCCAAGTGCCGCAGTTCAGATGGTGGTGAAATACAGCGATAACGTGTATTAAATAAATATTCCAGGTCACGCCTAACCCCCTCACGTAGCTGGCGTAAAATCTGATGGGATTGGTGAACATTTACTTTACTAGATGATTCAAGTAGTCGATCTAGCACTGGGGCTAACAGTCTTTTTTCTCTTGCCATAATTCTATGATGCCCCAACACCTATCGTTGCCAGAGCCGTAGTGAGCTTGAGCTCGGAGACCAAATGATCGACTGTATAGTGGCTTTTAAGATGAATTACGCTTTGATAACTACCTACTTTGCCAGGCTCATCCGCCACACGAACTCGAGCTTCACGCAGGGGGTAACGTGCCAACATTTCCCAAGATAAATCATCTCGCCCAGTAGTATACTGGTCCAACCAATGCTGAAGCTGGCGCTCACAATCAGCAGCATTCATATAGGCACCCACCTTATCCCTAATCATCACCTTGATATAGTGAGCAAAGCGTGAGGCGCAAAGAATTTGTTGCAGCATGGAACTAATACGCGCATTCGCCGTAGCCGCTTTCGATGTATACTGCTTAGCTTTCTGAAGAGAGGGCACACTATTAAAAGCACTATATGGCGTGTCATAACAGTGGCTCAAGCATGCAAAACCCAGTTCTGATAGGTCCCTTTCTACAAAATCTGTAACCAGAATCGAAGTGGTCATCTTAACCATACCAGGGCGGCTGTCCGGCTTATAGGCCAGGGTGGGCAACTGAGTCACCAATCCACCGCCAAGATGATCCCGTGCAACACCGCGAATATGGGAAAACCAACCAACTTCACTGAATTCGCGTAACAGTACTGCCCCCATAGCAAAGCAGGAATTCCCCCAAAGATATCGCCGATTGTGAGATCCGCTAACCTGCTCCTCAAATCTCAATCCACGATATTCTGAAAATTCTAGGCTATAGGGCTCGCGCATAAGCACTTGAGGTAAAGTAATGGCTATAAAGCGACTATCTTCTAAATCTCTCAAGCTATTCCAGCGTATATATTCTTTTTGACGAAAAACCTCAGAAAAGCGAATTGGCTTGGCCAAATCATCAAAATGATCAACGCCAAAAAGTTGAGGTGTCGCAGCACAGATAAATGGCGCGAAAGCGGCGGCGGCCGTATGGGCTATGCCCTGCAGAGTAAAAATATCATCGTAAGGGTGATCTGCCATCGGCCGATGCGAGATATAATAATCTCCCATTAACAAACCAAAGGGCTCTCCACCTGGAGTACCAAATTCTTCGTTATAAACTAAATGAAAAAGTCCAGACTGATCGAAATCTGGAGCCCTCTCCATATCTTTGCTCAAGTCTTTCCAGCTGGCATCTAGCAGTTTTATCTTAATATTGTCTGAATGTGGTGTATCAAATACCAGCATTGATAGACCACGCCAACTTGCCTCTAGACGCTGAAAACGAGAGTTATGAAGAATCCGATTAACTTGATCGCATATAAGCTCATCAAGCTCAACAATAATGCGACTCAAATATTGGCGAACAGAAAAATTCTCCTTTTTTGGACAAGGACATATTTCTGTCAACCAGTATTCAAAAGAGAATAGTTCGTCTGGTTCGCGTAAAAAATGCTTTAATTCACCCTGATCTCCACTCGCTAAATTTTCCGGCAAAATATCTAAATAATCTTCTGTAAATTCTTTTTTTGTTGCGCAGGGCACCGGAAAACTCCCATTAGCATTTCTTACAGTTTCAAGTAATTTAAAGCTTTGATGAAGGCTTTTCAAAAAATTGCCCGCCCCTTATTCCGAGGCGGGCACAGGTTTTTATCCGGCAGAAGGGATATTGGCAACCATACGCATGGAGGTGGTCAACTCCTCCATTTGTAACCAGGGCTTCAGGTAGGCAACAGCACTGTAGCACCCAGGTTGACCTGGAATTTCCTTCACTTCAACTCGAGCTTCTGAAAGCGGATACTTTGCCTTCATCTCTGGGCTTGCGTCCGGATTTGAGTTGGTGTATTGAGTAATCCACTTATTCAACCAACGTTCACAATCACTAGCCTCCATAAAGGAGCCTACTTTGTCACGCGCCATTACTTTCAGGTAATGGGCAATTCTAGAAGTAGCCATCAGATAGGGAAGACGTGCAGAAATCGCCGCATTCGCGGTAGCATCCGGGTCGTCATAGGCTTTTGGTTTTTGCGCACTTTGAGCACCAAAAAATACAGAGTAATCGGTATTCTTGTAGTGACATAACGGCAAGAATCCTTGAGCGCTCAATTCGGCTTCACGGCGATCAGTAATACCGATCTCTGTTGGACATTTCTGGTCCATATCCCCGTCATCACTCTTGAATATATGTGAGGGCAGACCTTCCACTTTACCACCACCCTCGGCACCACGAATGGCTGTACACCAGGAATTCTCAGCAAAGGCCTTGGTCATGGTGGTGCCCATTACATAAGAGGCATTCATCCAGCAGTACTGATCGTGGTCCGCAGGGCGTGATACTCCAGATTCATCAACTTCAAACTCTTCAAAGTCAAAAGCTTCGATTGGCTTGGTATTTGCGCCATAGGGAGTTCTGGCCAGGGTCCGTGGCATAACCAGAGTAACGAAACGAGAGTCTTCACTATCTCGGAAACTACGCCACTTAATATATTCAGCTGACTCAAAAATTCCACCGAGGTCACGGGGTTTCGACAGTTCGGTAAAGTTATCAAATCCAAACATACCGGAACCGGCTGCAGCGATAAACGGACAGAAACCCGCTGCCGCAACATTGGACATTTTACTCAGAAGCTCGATATCTTCAGGGTGACTTGTGAATTCGAAGTCACCTATCATGCATCCGTATGGCTCACCACCTGCAATACCAAATTCTTCTTCATAAATCTTTTTGAAGGTCTGGCTCTGATCAAATTCAACGGCTTTATCCAGGTCTCGGAACAATTCGCGTTTGCTCAAATTGAGCATGCGAATCTTCATGGTTGCACCGGTTTCAGAATTCATCACCAGATGATTCAGTCCGCGCCAAGAACCTTCAAGCTTCTGGAATTTTTCATCGTGCAGAATAGCGGCCATTTGCTTAGACATAGCCTGGTCAATTGCACTGACTGCTTTTTTGATAGTCTGGGTAAGGTTACGATCCCAGGTTACGGTTCCTTTTAAAACCTGCTCTGTCAGGTTTGCGATCAGATCCTGAGCTTCTTGCGGTTCTGTTTGTTTGGTCGCGGCAATAGCCTGCTCCAATAGGTTGACCGATTGTTCCTCAGCTTCACCTTCCGCAACATTTTCTACTTCTGTGCTCATTCTGAGTCCTCTCCTTTATCCTTGTTCAACCCCAACTGCTCGGAAATAGCACCGACATTTTCCGTACTTTTCAGGATGTCTTCTAAAACTTTTTCTAGTTCTTCAGAGCGGTCTGCCTTACTGAGAAGGTCACGTAATTTACTGCGTGCTTCCAAGAGTTGTTTCAGCGGCTCAACCTGATCGACGATTTTCTCTGGAGAAAAGTCATCCATATGATTGAAATCGAGATCAATACCAATTTTGCTGCCATCACCAGATAAGGTATTTTCCACCTGAAGATTCAGTTTTGGATTAACCTTGGTCATTACATCGTTAAAATTATCGCGATCAATTTGAACAAACTTACGATCTTTCAATGCTTTGCGATTTTCGGTGTTATCCCCTGAGTAGTCGCCCATTACACCAGCAACAAAGGGAAGTTCCTTTTTAACTTCCGCACCATTGGTTTCAACATCATAAGTTATATGTACACGTGGTTTGCGCACACGCTTAAGTTTATTGTGGATACTCTCAGACATCTCAGGTCTCCTTCCTAGATTTAGGGACTGCTGTTCTTAATTAATTACCAACCCGAGCTGGCTTCTTCTTGTGCTTGCCCACCCCAGCTATCCTCAGCTGCAGATGCAGCTTCAGTGGCTGTTGATGCTGGCTCAGATGCAGCTGGAATTGGTGATGGGGTATTACTCGTTACCGGCGGAGCTACATAACGTTGGGTATCCGTTCCATCGAGGCGAACACCTGTCAACTGGGAATATAGGGCTCGGGACTGCTCATCTGGTAGTAACTCAGTCATCAATTCAGAGACTGTCATACGACCCCAGCCTATTAATCGCTCCAACCCTGGAGCCAAAGGAGTATGTGGCTCGTAGGTACGGAAATATTTCGCGGCCTGTTCTAGTAATTTAAGAGCATCCTCTCGGGAGCTAACCGGTCCGGTGGGTGCAGCAATAGCATTCGCAACTATTGTTGATACCACATTGGGAACAGCTTCCTCTATGGGGGACTCACTCTGTGTGTCTTCAGCTACTTCCGGTGCCTCACTCTGTGCTAGCGCATCAAGCTGACTCTTATAAATGAATCTCGCTGTACGTAATACTTCATCCAGTAGAGAGGAAATATTAGTTGATGGCGGTGCATCGTGACCGCAACTAGAGCGCAAAGTATCATTGATATTTTTATAGCTGCTAATAGTAGCTTCTATAGTTTCTATCAGATTCTTAGCCCATTCATTAGTCGCGCTGTTCACACATTGATCTACATCTTCCAGGCTATATCCCAGAGTCTCAATGCGGGCCGCTTTAGCATCTTCATCTGCGATACGATCTGCATCCCGGGCTTGCTGATGCTGGAAAAAAGAGAAATCTCCGTAATCCCCCTCCGGGGTTACTGGTGCACTACGGATCGGCATCATTAGCGTACCGTCACCGCCATCACCATTAAGGCCCGTCAGTGGTGCAACCGTAGTTTCAATACCATCCTCATCAGGAACTGGGTATAGGCCATCCCAAAAATTGGTAACCAGCTGCTCAATTAATAGAAAGCCATCTCTGAGACCACTAAAACCATGGAGACGAATTAGGGCCTCTGTATACCAGCTAGCCACTTCCAGATCTTTACTTTTCTTTGTCAGAATCTTTTCTGCGGCCTTTGCCACATCACGCCAAGGGGCCAGTAGATCAGAATCTGTGTCATCAAACATGGCCGAGCGCTCTGCGGCCCTAGCACTATTTCGTGCATCTTTGATGGAGTAGTAATCAGAGGTCGGTGATCGATCCTCCCGAATATCCTCACCGACAGGACTCTCTGAAGAAACAGGAGCCGTGAGTTCTTCGATATTTATTGTATTTGGGAATGCCATGAAAAAAGTCCCTTCTACCCAATCAATTCCTTCAAGAAGATTTCCGAGAAGAGTACACGTTGTAAAGATCTAATCAAGGCAAATGACACAATGTAATCGCAATACCTTAAAAAAAGTGCACAGCTCACAACATTAAACAAATAATTTTTGTTATTTTTTTAGATTTTACAACCGCTGACAAGCCCATTACACAGCAATTACAGCTGAGGCCTTACTTTCTGCGGTAGTCTCACTTTCCGGAGAGCATTGAAAACTTGCCACTATCTGAATAAATTCTGTTTTTGCTTGTGCAAAGCTTTGCAAAGAGGTCCATAGAAAAAGGGTATAGAAACTCTCTTTGCCGCGAAAAAAAACAACCATATATTGAACCGAATCTTTGCCGACATTAGCACCCATCTCGTACAACAAACCCATTTGCCAATCGCGCTCTAGCACTTGTGGGCCACTTAGAAGGTTGCCATTAGATACTTTGCTCAAACACTGCTGCATCTGAGCCTCGGCATAGTCCGTGAGGCTTAGCTCTTCGGGAAGTTCAGTTCGCTTTTGCTCCAATACAATCAGGTACCGGTTTAATTCGGTATCACCAGCCTGAATTTCAGCGTTTGGATTCAAATTATTACAAACCACCCAATTACGCGGTGCGCACAGTTGCAGCTGCGAGCCTTCACAGTGGAGTTTTCCCATAACCACAGGTAAATGAGAAGCACCACGCTCAACGGATTCTTTAGTAGAGTGCAACAAGTCAGAGTCCAAAAATAATTTGGAGTGCCAACCGGCCATCCATAATTTCTGAACAAAACGACAGGCTTCTGCACGATCTGCAGTCTTTCTAAGCTGTGAGCGGCTGCTAGCCATAAGCGCTTTAATTTGTGTAAAACTAAATCCAAACTCGCTACCCAGGGCTGATATTGCCTTTCGCCGCTCAAAGAGTGCTCTAATCTCCCCAGTAAATACCACGATATATGACATACCTTAACCCTTGCTTCCTGCAGTTATAGATAGGTTGGCGGATATTTGGACAACCAAAGAGCCCTGTACACTGGTACCTTTTTCCTAAACAGGCTACTCAATTAATTTCACTTATGCCATGAGCTTTAATGCATCTGGAGTAAGTTGCCATTGCTTCACCAAGCTCAAATGATTTAAAAACAATAGGGTTTTTATTGTTTAGCATTAACCCTCTAGTGAAGCAGCCTCGCTTGATACTTTTTGAATAGCCGGCTTAAATTTGTTGACTGATGCAAAGACAGCATATGAGCGTATATTGGAGCTAAATAGCCACGCTCTTTTAAGCGTAAGAAGTCATTATCATCCAATGCATTCATACGCTCTGAAGTAACACAAAATACACCGGTTAATCGATGTTTGGTATTACCAGGTAAATCGACTACCACTACCTGCTCCTGAAAGAGTTCCATCTCAGTGAGGCAACGAATAAACTCTTTATTATTTGATTTCTGCTGATGAATTCCATTCAGTAAGTTTCTGGCCTGCAATAATGCATTTGTCGCTTGCCCCTCATCATCGAATAGCCTACTTCTATTTCCATCTAAGCTACCAAGTGAGAGAGAGGATGAATCCACACAAATTATTGGATTTGTTTCCAGTTGATCTTTGTAGTGCAAGTAAAATGGATAAGCTCTCAATGTTGCCGGGATATAACCACCCAACCATTTATCCTGCTGAATAAAAAGATTCTGCCCCGGTTTTATACCTAATAAAGCACAACTTTCCAGGGCATTCTCTTCTTGAGACTTTAAAAATATGATCGGACATTCTCCAGCCAGAGCCGTGAACTCGGGTAGGTACACTTGACAGATATGTCGAGTTTCACTGTGTGAAATATCACCGGCTAACACACTATGCCGCCGATGCTTATTACTATTTAAAGCCACTATTATTTGCTTCACACTAGATATCCTTTACCTATTTATTCACTGTCTTTGCTGACTGGCACCCAACATAGAGCAGTAAAATTCAGGGCTGGGTAAAGAGGGGCAAAGCACGCTGGTTGGGGCTAGATGCTGTGATCCTTCGCAAGACCACAGACTGTAACTGGCGAACTGCTTACGACATACCTGTCCGAGCAACCCCGCGTAGCGCTTTTCGTTACCCGAGCCATCATTACTCGCGACAAAGAACTCACTCTGTGCTGCAGCTGTTGCCAGCTGCCCCAGTTCTACAGGCACCTCACTAAAGGCCTCGAACAACTGATCTGCATGGAGCATATTTTGCAGTGCGCTGACAGCCAATTCTGTAAGTTCCCGATACCACCTATCTGCATCTGACATAAAGTTAATTATGTCCATAGAAGAGGGTAACGGTGCGGCGATAGTCAAAGGAAAATAGCGCCCCACACTATCCACACTAGGCACTAGAACCCCTACCCAGGGGGTCTCATCAATGATTCCTTTACTGTGAGCAAAGCGCCAGACCGGACTGGTCAAATAATAGTCCAGCCAGTTTTCACCCATTATTTCTCGGGAGCCATGCACTGCACGCTGCAGCCATTCATCCCACACCCTGACGAAACTCGCTGGAAGCTGACGCTGGATAAAATCCCCATGCCCAGGAAGCTTGCCAAAAATACCTATGCTGCTTTGCAAGTCACTCACTCCCTACTACAGAGTCTCCGGGCACCGATAACCACGCAGTAAACTGCGATCGAAAGGATTATTTATATTCGAAGCCACTAGTTTGAATTGTGCTTTTCGCCCTTCTTCAGAGAAGGTCACCAAACGCTCCGCATTGCTTCGCCCTGTCTCAAGATCTGAGCTTGCAAGAAGTCGATACCAAGCCCAATCTCCTTCGAAATGTTTACGGTGTACGGTTTCATTGAGATCTTCAAAGATAATCCGCACCCGATTACTCTCGCCACCGCGCCAGGTGAGTTTTTTACTGGTCTTGGGGCCATGCGAATAGGGAACACGCTGATCTCCCAGCTCAAGCTCAAACAGGCGCACACTGGAATCCAGCTTGGTTGGCTCTATACGGAAAGAATAAGCTGCGCTTTCTCCCGATTTAAAGAAGGTCTTACGAATCTTCTCCGCTCTACGCAGCTGGGACAGCGTTTCAGTTGAAAGGCTCATACCCTGCCCTTCCACATACTTCACTTTCCAATTTCTTGTATCGACGAAAGGCTTTAAGTATTCAGTAACAAACTTTTGCTCAATCCCCCCAGGCTTGAAGTATTGATTAAATTCAATAACTGGTACTTCCTGGTCCCGGTCACTGCGCAGCGGATAGCGATTTGCCAGGCTGCTGGCGTAGCTTTGATAAACTTGCTCACGCCATACCCGGTTTAGATGCCCCTTGGCTTTCGACATAACCAGAGCCCAAGTGCTGTCAGCAATTTCGGTCAGCCATTTATCAAAAGGCGCCGGCGCATTGGCCGCTTTGACTCTTAGCTGCTTAATCGCATCGCCGCCCCCAGCAAAACGGGCTTTGGCACTAGCGAACGCCGCTTCATTGGAGTCTGGAGCACTGTCAATTTCAGTCAGATATTCCTGAATCTTATTGATCGTCTGGAGATACTCCTGAACCCGTGCGGGTCTGCCTTTCTCGCTTTGTGTAATGCGCTGTATTTCCTCAAAGCGCACATCGACAATATTAGGCTTGTAGCGGTCCTTCAACGCCCCTGCCGCGCTATCCAGTGCCGCACCACCGAGTCGGCGAGTTGTACTGGATACCGGTAATGGCACCCCCTTGGCATCCACCGACAGCTCCGGTCGCAATGTCAGGCGTGTGTTATCCGAAGTAATTTCCGTGATTGCCAGTAATGGGGAATAAATGGGGTCTGACAGGGTTGAGAGAACCTCAAGCGCCTGGGAAGTGCTGTTGAATCTGCGAATGCTGAAACCGCCAAGGAAGGATTGCCAGTGCTGAAGATACTCCCCCAGATAAATACGCTTTACATCCTCGCCAAGTTTCGTCCGGTCAGCTTCGGTAAAGTCCTCACCACTAAGTTCCCCACCGTAGATCCAGCGCTCATCCGCCATAGTGGTCATCAACTGGGAATCTGCACCAAAGTCCACGTCCTTATAACCCGCCTTGGTATATAGGAAGGGGATACTAAAGCGTGAATCGCCAGCTCTCACACCAAACACCTGCTGGGTATCACCGCCGATTTCCTGATACAAGTCGACAGAGGTCTGCCCAAGATCGCTATTTTGTAATTGCGCAAACAGCCTTTGCGGCACTGGGATGCGTCGCAGCTGTTGGCGGGCGCGAGCCACTACACGCTCATTTTGTTGAACACTTTCAGGTATTGGGCGCGCCAACAATTGATCGAGGTGGTAGCGTAAATTATCTTGCTCCTGAGCTTCGCCGGGTAATTGGCGTTCCCAGCGGGCGCTGTAGTAGCCCTCAACGGTCGTGATGTCCAATTTGTCCGGGTTGAAGAACATCAGATAGGTTTTGAGGGTACTGACCAGTGCAGGATCATCACTCCCCAAGCGGCTGAGGTTACTTTCAATATCCCGCAATAGCGCCGGTAAAAAGATCTCTTCAAGCTTTTGCCGGTAGAGGTTATCCAGCGTCTGATCTATACGGGTGTCATACAATCCCAGATTGGAGATCCAGGGGTGTTCCTCGCGGTCATACACCGAAGTCGCCTGCCGCAAGGGTTCAAGCATCTGCAAAACATTCGCCGGCGTAGGCCTCTTACCATTTAGCTTTTCCTCGGCTTGCTCATAGGCCGCCAGGTGGTCATTGACTTCCCCCATGGACAATTTGTTGGATGCGAGACTGCCACTCCAGAGAAAGATAGAACCCACAAATGCCGCAGCTAAAGTGACATATACCCCTCTGCGCAACCACAGGTTAGCGCTCTCTACCTTGCGATTGACTCCCACCAATTCAGCTTCGGGGAATACCACATCCTTGAGAAGGCGATTCAGGAAGAAACTTTTTCCAACCCCCTGGAATTTGGGCCCAACACTGCGCTCCAGGCCAAAATCCGCTGTTACCGAAGCCATCATACGGTCTACCGGGCTGCCCTCCTGAGTACCACTGGTAAAATATATACCGCGAACCATAGGCACAGTTTCATAGCGATTTGGCTCGAAAGTCTGCTTGATAAAGTCCGCTAAAATATCTGACAAACTCTCCATGCGGGCGGGAAATCCCTGCAGCAGCGCGCGCTTCTCAACATTGCGCTCCTGGTGCACACGCCACAGCACTCTCTGATTTAAGCGTTCAATCAGCTGGTTAAACTCGGCCCTGAAGTTATCCAACGGCGCGCCGACAGTGGCATTCGCTTCACGGGGAAAGCTCATACCCCAGACCTGCTCGCGCTCCGCCTGTGAAAGGTTGTCAAAAAATTCACTAAAGCCCGCTACCAAGTCACACTTGGTAAAGGTGAGGTAAATAGGGAAACGTATACCCAGCTCCTGCTGGAGTTCGTTCACTCGCGAACGAATCGTCTTGGCCTGATGTTGGCGCTGTTCATCGGTCTGTACCATCAGGTCCTGCAAACTGATGGCAACCAGGGCACCATTAATCGGCCTGCGACGACGATAGCGTTTCAATAGCCCGAGGAATGCGCGCCAGGCACTGTTGTCGTAAACCCGGTGGCTGTCCTGAGTGGTATAACGGCCGGCGGTATCGATCAAAACTGCATCGTTGGTAAACCACCAATCGCAATTTCTCGTGCCACCAACTCCTCCCAGGGCTTCTTTACCGTGGCTTTGCGCCAGGGGAAATTCCAACCCTGAATTTACCAGCGCAGTAGTTTTGCCGCAGCCAGGTGGACCAATAATGACGTACCAGGGCAGCTGGTACAGGGACACCTTGCCCTTCTCTGACTTAAAGCGGGCGTTGCGCAATACATCCATGGCCTCGCGGAAACGCCCCGATAGAGCCTCAAGCTCTTCGAGGGAATGCTCTTCATCCGGATCCTGGGTACCCTCCTGAGACTCTTCAATGCCCTTAATCAGAGCCTGGTTTTGGCGCCGTTCAACCAGCCACTGGCTCAGGTTCCACACCAACCAAATTGCGAAAATAAAAACAATGATGGTAATGCGAACTGTATGGGACAGTGTGGCGTTATCACTGCCAAACTTGATGTAGTCCGCCCCAAACCAAATCAGAACAGACAGGGCTGCGAGGCCGATAATGCCAAGCACCCATTTATTGGTAAAAAAGTCGCGCAAGCGTTTCATGAATAGCTCCATCTCCCGGGCTCAATCGGCACCGGATCAATTCGGTCCGAGTGTCACCCTTCCCCTTGCGGGGGCTCACTGTCACTGCCTGTTAATTCCACTACTCGGTCAGCCACAGGGGTAGTCGTTTCGTAAAGCCACCAGCGATAGCCGCTGTAGGTGGCAACCAACAACCCCAGTGCGACGCTCATAATCACCCACAAAGGCATGTAGTGAATCAGGCCTGACTTGCGCTCGACACAGCCCTGCCAGTGGGGAGAGAGATCGCGGTCCATTGCCGATTTGTGCTGCTCTATGGTCCGATAAAGCTCATCGCGAATCTGCTCAATCTGCTCGTGGCCCCGCTGCACCAAGCGATACTTGCCTTGAAAACCGAGACTGAGGCAAAGATAAAAGAGCTCTAACAACTCCAGGTGAGACGCAGGGGTTTCCAGCATACGCTGCAGAATGGAAAAACATTTCTCACCACCAAAAGTCTCCTTGTGGAACAGGCTGAGCAACGAGTGCTGACTCCAACCACTCGCCGTACCCCAGGGCGTAGTCAGCACCACTTCATCCACAACGGTACACAGCAGATAGCGCGCGGTAAGCACTGCCTCAGGGGCCAGACCCAGCTGTTTGGATTCCCGCTCAAATGCCTGAATTTCCTTGGTCAGCCGCTTGTGCAGATCCGGCACATTGGAGTGATTCATGGTAGTGCGCAGCTTGATAATCACCCCCAGCAGCTTGGAGGCTGCGGAGACCAGGGGATTCAAACTATTGCGAATCTGCATATCCGCTGAACTGCCGGGATTGGCAAAGAACTGCGGCTGTGCAGATGAACCGGGCTGCACCGGAGCTGCGGCACCTGGAGTGGGAATCATTACGGTCCTGTCACCTGCATTGGGCGACGGTGGAGTGCTGAAGCTGTCGTTGCTCATATCAATTATTCCTTATGGCCCAGAGCTCCATGGTCAGCCCCGGGAATTCCGCGCCGAGATGCACCGCAAAGCCTCCAGATCTCTGCATGGCCTGCCACAGCTCACCGCTGCGCTCCATTTCGAAATAGGTAAAACCCGCGTGATAGGGAATTTGTCTCGGCGCCACAGGCAAGGGGCGCAATGACAATCCCGGCAGCTGGGCGGAAATCAACTCACGGATAGCTTCCACTGGCGCCACTTTGGCCTGCGTGGGGAAACGACTGCGCAACAGGTCGCCGGGCATATCGGCTTTAGCAGCCATCACGAAGCTGGCCGTTTTCAGTAGCGAGGGATCGGAAACCGGGGCCACATAAATACCAAACTTTCTCTGCACCAACTCCATGGCAATAGCTGTCTGCTCCAGAACTGTAGAGAGCGACTGGCGCAGGGCTGAAAACAACCCAGCAAAGCTGAGTTGTAGGTTTTCGTGCGAGTAACTGGGGATTTCCGGTGGGCGCTTGGTCGATGAAGTAAATGTCGACAGCTCACCAGCCAATTGCAGCAACTCCACAAACAAACTGTGCGGGTGCAGGCGTGGCTGAGCAGTAATCTGTTTTAATAGAGGTTCAAAACGATTAATAACCTGCAGTAACAGGTAATCGGCAATCTCTGCTGAGCCACTGCGGCCACTATCACTCAAGCGGTGTCCCAGCGCGGAGCCGCGGTGATCCAACAGGCCTTTAACCTCTTCGATATAGGCTTTGATTACCGCTGAAGTCTCTGCATTCAATAGCGGCGGAATATAGCCTGAATCCAACTCGACCGGTTTCTCCGGCTGGCGTTCGCGTATTCTAGCGATACCAATAGACGCGTATCCGCTGAGATCATCGCTCTCAAGCTTGAGACACACTCGCAGTTTGCCCACCTGGATACGGGCAGACTCCCCGGAGGCTGCGGCACTATTGCGCGCATCGAAGTTTGCTGTCTGGTAGCGCGCTTGGGGAAAATCTTCCTGGTCACGGATGGATTCCTGGCTGCCGGGACGCTTCATCGGTACACATAGATAGACGATCTCATCGCGGGTGTTAACCGGCACATCCAGGACATCCGGTAGGATTTCATTTTCCGGTGCAAGAATTGGCGTACCATCGGGAAATATCGCACGTACACGGGATAGCGATATCTTTCCCATAGAGAGCGGTTCACTATCGATCGCCAGCTCCAGCACACCCCAGGTATAGGGCCCCAGCGAAGCTGTGCGAGCCTCAACTAACTGTTCGAGATAGCGGTCCTGCTGCTGGAAATGTTGAGGGCGTAAAAACATGCCCTCACTCCAGATCACCTTGTTGTTAACCGACATATGTCTTCCTTGTAAAACCCAATTCCACTTGAAGTGGGCTTAATTAAACCTGTGCCGAGCGAAGCTCTACTTGGATTTTTCCGCTTCCTGAAGACGCTTCTTCATCAAGTCATAGTCCTCACTGGAAATTGTCACCGTGTCGCCCTTCTTCCCACTGGTATCGTTGCGAGATAGCGGTGAAACAATGCCTCGGCGTCGCTTGGCGATATTATCGGGTGTGCCGATACGCGTGTCGGCCAGGGCAATCTGATAACTATTCTTTTTGTGGTCGGTTATCGGCAGCACCATGAGTGCATCGGCTTTTTGATACTGCACAAATTCTGCCAATAAACCGATGTACTTCACTTCTGGAGTCAAAGGCAGCTCTTCCACACGCTGCTCACCAGGTGCGAACTCCTTCAGGATAACGGTATCAAGGAGATCCTTGCCGAGACGGGATTCCGCATTTTCATAAAGATTGAGGAAATCCTCTCGGGCAAACTGGCGGTCATCTGCCAGCATAAACACGCGCACTACCACCGGCGATGCACGACCATCATCATCCGGATTGACGTCACTGCGGATGTTGACCGAGAGCTCGACACTAGTATCCAGATTAAGGGTGCGCCTAGTTGTTTGGCACGCTGCCAGGCTAACTACCAGTATTCCGAGTAGGGTGAATTTCAGTAACTTTGTTATGGACACGACCAATTCCCTCTTCCGATCTATTAATTTTTCAGCTGTCTGGCATTCTTCAGCTCAGACAACTGGTTTTCATAAGTCACAGCAAACTCATCACCGAAAAGCTTGCGGTAACAAGCATCCGGATCGCCCACTAATTCCCGATATATCGCGCTGAAGCCCTCCCATTTCTTTGCATTCTTATTGCCGAATACACCAGAGGTATTCCCCAGGCGACGTTCAATATTGTCCGGGCTGAAATACTGCAGCATCGCACTGTAACCAGCGCGCATCCCCGCCAGCACCGCGACCTGGTGATCGGAGAGATCATCGAAACTATCCTGCACCGCCTCCTTGGGCTGTAAAAAAGCACCATTACCGGCGAACATCGCCTCCAACGCATCTCTTTCCGTGGCACTGAATTTCAGTGGGTTATTCGCCTCTGTCTGGATCATAGTGCGCTGTACACGCAGCTCATTCTTGATACTGCTGCGCGCACGTAGGAGGTCGATCAGGCGGGAAACCGTTTCGCGGACGATCTCCGCGGCCTGTTGATCGGCTATTTGTTGTTGCCCAGGATTCATATTCAGGCCCAGCGTTGCCGCCAGCACACTGGATACCGGAGGAACCGGGGCTGGCTGCACCGGTGCTACCGGTACTTCAGGCGCCGGGCTCTGCTGAACAGGAGCCGGTTGTTGCAATTGGGAAAAGCTCTGCCCCTGAGAGGCAAAACCCATAGGGCTTGCAGGAGGCGCCTGTGCAGTATCAAAGCCCGGTGCGCCCGCTACCTGTTGTCCCTGTATTGCCGCAAAAGAATCCGCAAAGGGATTATCCTGTGGAGCCTGCGGGGCTTGTGGCTGCATTTGTACCGGGGGTGGTGACACTGGCGCTGGGGCGAACTGGGGCTGCTGTTGGGCAACTGGCTGTGATGGGGGCGCAAGCGGAGGCTGAGGAGCTACCTGGGGTTGCGAAGCTGGCGCCTGGAAAGATTGCGGCTGAGGTACTTGAGGCTGTGTGGAGGGAGGAGCCTCAAATGATGGGACCGGAGTTTGTGGAGCAATTTGCACAGAATGTTGATCTGCCGGCACATGGTCCTGGGCACTGCCATCTTTCCACCACTCATCATCGGACCACTGTCCTGGCGCCGCATGCCCTTGGGGTTCGCTACCAAATGAACCGAGTCCCTGCACATCTGACGCGCCGAAAGACTGTGGCTGCTCAAAAGCCGACATAGGGTCCAGTGGACCCGGATCTGCAGCCAGTAAATCATCCTGCGCGGGAGCACTCTGACTACTCTGTGGGACGTAACCCCATTCGCCAGACTGGGAAATATCGTTGCTGCCACCGGGTTCCAACCAGTTATCCAGCTGCTTTGCCTCCGCTTGGCTCTGCATCTTGGCCATAGCACTGGCATTGAAGGTGGTGCGATCGGAAGTATCGAGAAAATCGGCACTGCCCAATCCCTTTGGCAGGTCACTATCGGCCTGAGGCTGTCGCAACGTCACCTTGAGGCGATATTCACCCACATTGATGATATCCCCCTCGCTCAGAGGGAGTTTATTGCCTTTACCCAGCGGGTTATCGCCATCGTTATGATAGGTACCGTTAGTGCTGGTATCTGTCAGGAAAAATTGCCCATCACTGAAAGAAATTTGCGCGTGCTGAGATGAGACAACACGTTCGGGATCGGGTAGCACCCAGTAATTATCAGCAGAGCGCCCCAGACTACCCCCATCTTTAGTGAACAGCTTGGTGTGCTTGAGCATATTGGCCCCTGCGGGGTCGGCCAATACTGAGAGAATTAGATCCATGTCTTCCTGACTCACACAGTTGTTGTACTTCGCTCATCCGCTGGGACACAAACTACCAAGGAGAGCGAAAATGATTCGGGCACAAGGGCCTTCCACACAAGAAATTCAAACCCGGCCTACAGAGAATGCCGTGACCGGGAAATACTTTTTAACTCCAGGGCCCTTTTAATTCTCCACCGGCGAGAGATCTTAAACTGGGGAGGACAATCTGATCGCGGCCCTGTACCGAGCGCATAGTACTCAGCCCCGCCTGACTAAACTCTGCTGCTGCACGATCGGTAAGCAACGCTTCAGCACAGGGGGTGATCCACTGTCCCTGGGGCAGTTTACGCAGATGCAAAGGCAGGCTTTCATAGGTTGCAGAGGTGGGAGTCTGGAATCTGCCGGTTGTGGAAAAACCCTGGCAGATAGCCAAGGCGAGCAGATAGGCACTATTACCCCACTGGTAGTATTGATGGCCCTGATCGGGGGTTAGTTCTTCAAAATCAAAATGCTCAGTGGTGGAGGTCTCACGGCCAAATGGCAGCCGTAACATAAAGCGTGGGGCGGCCAGTGCAACATACTCACTGGCGGAGTAATCCCGTACCGCCTGCCAGCTTTCGGCAAAGCGCTCACTCAAGGGATAATACCAATCATCTGGATCAACTGATCCTGCCAAGCTGGGACAGCCGGCCAGTTTGGTGTCCCCTCCGAGAAGCAGAGTACTTCCAGCCGCTTCCGCAATAGTGGAGAGATCGATCAACAGATGCAGATCCCTCTCCTCGTCCGTAATAAAGAAGTCACCCAACACGAGGTTGTAGGGACGGTCACCGGCGACTGTTTCACGCTCAACCAGTAATTTAAAAACCTGAGACTTTTCCAGATCGCTCTCAGCACTGGCAAAATCGGCAAGCAGCTCTTCCTTGCTGACATCAATCAGGTGCAGCTGCAAATTTGGATGTTCGTCTAGTCGCCTCATTAAGAAATGCAGACTGAGCCAGCTCGCCTCCAACTGGCGGAAATCACTATGATGCATCACCTTGCGCATAGTGTCAGAGGTCGCCTCGGCCAAGGCGTTTAAATACTCCCCTTGCATGGGATCCACGCTTTTTTGTACATAGGGGGCAACAATGTCCCTAATCAGTTGATCCACCTGGAAAGCACTGCCATTTTCCCTAGCCAGGCGCTCGCGACCCGCCGCGAGAATCTCATCGAGGATTGACTGCTCAGATGAATAATCCGCAGCCTCTTGCCCGGTTTCAGTCAGCTCCGGTTTCCACTGACGAATCTCCTCTGCGGCTTGCTGGAATTGGCCAGGATCACGCAGGCGTTGACCGAGCGCTATAAAATGTTTGAAAAGCGGTAGACGGCTGTAGAGGTAATCCGGGTGTAAATCATCGAAACAAGGTAATTGCAGCGGCTCATCCATCACCGGCAACTGCAGGCTCACCCTAAGATCACTGAATACTCCTTCAAAAGTATCCCGGTTCAGCACATATACCCTGCGCTGAGCAATAGTCTCAGGCTCGCACTGACGACGGCTGGAGCGACCACTAAAATCGCCCAAGATTGCGACTTTTAGAATATCACTGCCATGGTCCATGGTTTCTTCCTTTTTATTTTTATCGCCGTGGATTTGAAATCCGGCAGCTATAGTGGCTTTGCTCACAGTTAATTATCCACAGGTAAAAAAAATACGCAGCACAACGAAACCTCTTGTACTCATCATGCGTTTTTATCTATTTGGTTTCCACTACTTGTTTTTCGATTTTATTCGACTTTCTTGGTCGTCCCCTTTTCAGCGGACGAACCCTCTGATTGGCGATTTGTTCAATCTTATCTTTAAAAGCATCTCCACCCAGAACATGCCCCAACTTAATGGTTTCAGCAATGTAATCCAGTAGCCGGCTATCAAAGCTATAGCGAAAAAGCTGGCGATAAGCCTGTGCACGTTGCCCGGCATTTTCACCCAAGTCGGTATATAAACGATGATCTTTAATCAAATTATCATGCTTAGTGTTTACATGATGATTGAAACTTGACCACTGATAATTTCCCAGTGAGTCAGCAAGTCCCAAATAAAGAGGGCGCAGTTCCACATAGCGGTAGCAGGTCAGCAGGTAGGCATCGGAGTCAATCAAGCTGGATTTATAACGCCCTCGCCAAATGGTGCCGGAACGCTTGTAACGGTGATTGACAAACTGTACGTAACGACGCCCTAGAGATTGCATCATTGAAGGTATGCCATCCGGAACCCTCGGGGTGGCAATAATCTGAATCATATTGGGCAGCAGGACGTATGCATGCACATCCACATGGTACTGATCAGCAGCATTGCGCAAACTAATCAAATAATATTGATAATCCTCCTCATCAAAGAAGCACGGCAAATTATTGTGACCAACTTGCACAATATGCTGAGGGATATCTATTAGATTGAGCCTGGGCAAACGAGGCATTTTGCCAGCAAATCCTTTTTTATAAGGCGCAATGCCTTTCTAGTGATGAATAAAGGTTTTATTATCGCAAATCAGGGAAAAAAATTTCAAACTTAGTCTACTGCCAAGTTAACATGAACTCTGGTTAGTGGTTGTAATCATGTTACGCTGCATTTTGTTGCTATTTAAATAAAGGGGAGTTGCACCAGACATGGATCAGATAAGTCTGGCGGTCAACGGACGCACTGACATTGGTCAAGTTCGCGAGGAAAACGAGGATAGTATTCGCTGGTATGCCAGCGCCGACCAACCTTTCGCCTATATCGTGATAGCGGATGGTATGGGGGGATACACAGGCGGTGCCACAGCTAGCAAAATAGCGGCAGAAACCGTTCAATTCCATTTAGAAGATCTTTTAAAACATACCTTTCTCTCCTGCACACCCGAGCAACAACAATTGATTTTACGCGCGACTTTGATCGACGCTATCAACAGTGCCAACAACGCCCTCCTAAACACAAAAAATACCAACCCGCATTTTGCAAAAATGGGAACAACAATTGTTGTCGCTGTTATGTGGCACGATTTCCTGATCGTCGCGCATATTGGTGATTCTCGCGCTTATCTATGGAATAACTTCGGCTTACAGCGCCTTACACGCGATCACAGTGTTGTTCAGGAAATGATAGACAGTGGTCAAATAAGCGAGGAGCAGGCACAGCAGTCCAGTGTACGAAATCACATAACCCGCGCTTTGGGCGTTTCCAATTCTGTAGAAGCAGAAATTAATAGCTGGAAATTAACAGAGAACGCTTTGCTATTACTCT